>NZ_JAKRMR010000051.1:0-507 GCF_022346205.1 Corynebacterium sp. ACRPZ | reverse complement strand
TCATGGGAGCTGTCGAAGGTGGGATCGGCGATTGGGACGAAGTCGTAACAAGGTAGCCGTACCGGAAGGTGCGGCTGGATCACCTCCTTTCTAAGGAGCTTTTATTTTTCGCCCGCAGTTGTGGGTCATTGTTTGTGTGGTTGAGTCGCCGAGTGTGCGACTGCCACGAAAGTATTTTGCCGGGTGGAGACACACCTTCAAGGTCATGGTGGCACCGTCTGGATGGTGGTGCGGCTGGCCGTTTAGGGGTTGTGCTCACATGGTGTTGGTTGGTGGATACGCCGGTTTGCGTGACAAAAGATTTGATATGCGTTGGTGCACTGTTGGGTGTCTGGGGCAGCACATGGTTGTTCCTGTTGGGCCCTCATGTCGGCTGGCTGCTTATGTGTGGTTGGTTGTGTGTGGGGGTTGTGTTGTGTGAGAACTGTATAGTGGACGCGAGTATCTTTCTTTTTTGTGTTTTGGTGTTTGTACCTTGATTGTTTGTGTGTCCGTGTGTTTTGTTAC
>NZ_JAKRMR010000050.1:0-507 GCF_022346205.1 Corynebacterium sp. ACRPZ | reverse complement strand
GTAACAAAACACACGGACACACAAACAATCAAGGTACAAACACCAAAACACAAAAAAGAAAGATACTCGCGTCCACTATACAGTTCTCACACAACACAACCCCCACACACAACCAACCACAACCAACGTGGCCAGCCAACATGAGAGCCCAACAGGAACAACCTTGTGCTGCCCCAGACACCCAACAGTGCACCAACGCATACTCTTTTGTCACGCAAACCGGTGTGACCACCAACCAGGCACCATGTGAGCGCACAACCCCTTCTCAGCCCAGCCGCACCACCATCCAGACGGTGCCACCATGACCTTCAGGTGTGTCTCCACCCGGCAAAATACTTTCGTGGCAGTCGCACACTCGGCGACTCAACCACACAAAACAACACCCGCAACTGCGGGCGAAAAATAAAAGCTCCTTAGAAAGGAGGTGATCCAGCCGCACCTTCCGGTACGGCTACCTTGTTACGACTTCGTCCCAATCGCCGATCCCACCTTCGACAGCTCCCATGA
>NZ_JAKRMR010000004.1:0-193511 GCF_022346205.1 Corynebacterium sp. ACRPZ | reverse complement strand
CATAAGGGTCGAACAGGCGCATCTTGGTGCCTGCCCAATCCACCTGCATGGTGTGCCCCGGTGTGTGGGTGATGCGTGCGGTCAAACCGGCCGCATCGACATGGGACGCCACCAACTGGCGGAACCGGTCGTAGCTGTAATGGAGCTGGCCGGGTAAAGCAGGTGTGGTGGTGTAGCGCGCCCACAGCACTTGCAGTGTCTGCTTGTCACGCCCCGTGCGGGCTTTGACCACCGCATCAAAATCGATGGGGACGAATTCGCCCTGGCCGGTGCTGCGCCCATCTACGAATAACTCGTCGAGCTCATCATCCGTCAGCGCCAACACCTGGTCGATAGTGCGAATCCCGAGGGATCGAAGCACCTGGTTCGACCGGGAAATCGCGCGGTGCGAGCACCCGAGCTGTTGTTCAATCTGGCGGTACGAACGCTGCTGCACAAGCAGCTTCATCACCGCCCGGTAATCCGTCATCAGCGGACTCCTTCCGGTAACCGGCTACACCCCTGTGGTGCAACCACCCGAAAGCATCACCCGCCACCGCAAACCCCGCTACCGGATACTCACTAAACCGCTACCCGAAAGTCACCACACCGCTACCAACTAGCCGGTCGCAACAAGGCGGACCTATTCCGCGAAGGCTGATCCGATCGCAAAGCTCATGCTGGGTTTGGTGGGTTCTGTGGCGGAGTTTGATCGCTCTATCATTAAGGAGCGCCAGGCCGAGGGGATTGCCCACGCGAAGGCACGCGGTGTGTACAAGGGTCGGGTGAAGGCGCTTACCGATGTCCAGGTCGCTCAAGCTCGACAGTGGATTTGCCCAAAGCGGAGGTGGCCCGCCGACTCGGGAGCGGGCGGACTACGCTCTATAAATACTTGATGGAGGGGAGCTGTTGAACTACAGCTTTTAGCTGATTATATCCACGGCACCCCCACTTACCGGGGTCCACCTGCTCCAACTCCTCCGGGAAAGTCTAAAACCCCATCCTGCGTCCCCTAATAAAAGAGGTACCAGGCCCTCTAGGGTAGGTATTTTTGGAGAGGATCTGAGGCGCTATTCCATATCCGGCGCCAGCTAGGATGAGTCCATGGTGACTAAACGCTCATCTATGTCTCTGACTGAAGAGGTCTTCCTCTACGCGACCGACCACGATTTGGAATATGCTACAGAGCAGGTCGTCAAGGCGATACGATCTAAAATCCCCTTAGTGGGTGAACCGACCGTAGAGTCTACCGCACTTGCGGTAGATGAATTTGATCTAGAACGTCAATGGATCGATGATTTCGGTACTCCCGTAAATCCAGAAGTGCTAAACCTAAATAGAGTCAAGGTCTCTTTTATGGCCGCATCTACCCACGAAGAAATCGAGCACATTGGTGAAGCCATCTACTCTACGATTAGGGAACTTAGTCGTAGAAGGAAAATAGCCTACCTCAGTATGCTGAGTGAGTGCTCTAACGGGGAGTGATCCTGACGGCACAGTGTCATTAAATACTGTAATAGCCGGTCAAGTCCGCGGAAGTGGTGTATCTGCCCTTTCGAGAAAACTAGCAGGGTAGCGACCTTACGGACTATCTCGTGTTAGGAACCGATGCTGATTGATGCTGTCTCCTGCTGGTCAATAGCAGGTCTGGTTTCACCGACATCGATGATGTTCGCCGTGATCATCACCCTGGTCTGTTTCAAGCTGGTCAACGACATGTAGCGTTTCTGCTGGATCCTTCTCACGCATGTTGTTCCGCCAGGACAGTCCCGACCAGGCGCACGACAGCATCCCGATTTGGGAAGATCCCAATAACATCGGTACGCCGGCGGATCTCCCGATGAAGCCTTTCGGTGGGGTTATTAGTCCACACCGATTGTGGGCACTGGGTGAACGCCAGCAGTTCATCTAGGGCTTCCTCCAGGTAATCGGCCACATCCGGGAGCTTCTGCTGACAGAACTCCACTGCATCCCTGGCCCTGGGGCGCGGTGAGGTGGTGTTTCGGCCGGTACGACATGTGTTTAATCTATGACGCATGATCACCGTGTACGGCGAAGCCCTGGTCGACCTCGTGCCTTCCGCCCCCGGCCCGCTCACGCCGCTCACTCCGGCGCTCGGCGGCGGCCCGTTCAACGTGGCCCGCGCGCTCGGGCGCTTCAGCGCCGACGTGGCGTTCCAGTCACGCCTCTCCTCCGACGCGTACGGCGCAGCGCTGCGCCAATCGCTCCTCGACGCCGGCGTCGACCTCTCGCTGTGCCCCAGCGGTGAGGAACCCACCACCCTCGCAGTAACCACATTGCGTGACGACGGCTCCGCCTCCTACACCTTCTACGTCAACGGCACCGCGGACCGGCTCGCCCAACCGGTGCCGGTGGAGAGCGGCTACGCAGTGTTCGGCACGTTGTCCCTGGCCCTGGAACCCGGCTCGCTGCGCTACGCCGAAGCCGCGCGTATCAGCGCCGACAACGGCGCGATCGTGTGCCTGGACCCCAATCTTCGGCCCGCGTTTTCCTCCGAGAAGCACCGCCTGTTCCTGCGCGGGCTTTTGGAATCGGTGACGGTGCTGAAGCTTTCCGACGAGGAAGTCGATTTCCTCGGCGACACCTCCGACGTGCCCGTCGTGGTGACCACCCTCGGCGGCGACGGCATCCGCGTCCGCGCACCGTTCGGCGTTTGCGAAGTGCAGGCCCCCGCCGTGGAGGTCGCGGACACCATCGGCGCCGGCGACACCATCATGGCCGCGCTGGTGCACCAGTTCGACGTCCACGGCCTCGACCGTTCCGCGCTGTTGGCGCTGGGCGAAGGCGAGTGGCGCGAGATCCTGGACTTCGCCGCCCGCGCCGCCGCCATCACCGTTTCCCGCACCGGCGCCGACACGCCGTATCTGCACGAGCTGGTGTAGGCGCGGATCTGCGCGGGTCTGTGGGGTTCCGGTCTGGCACCGTCTTCTCACCCCCCCGGCGCGCGGATCTGCTAGTTCCCCGCCCCGCCCTCTTCCAGGTAACTAGCAGATCACGCTCTTACCGACAACGCCTTTCAACATCACCTGCACAAACAAAAACTTGGACAGTTGATCTGCTAGTGCCGTCCAAAGCGGAGCTAGCAGATCCGCAGGGTTCCGCTTCTACTCCTGAACAGGTAAAATGCTGCACCATGACCGACCTGCGCAGTGAAGACCAAAAGGTTGCCGCCGTGAACGCCTCCATGGTCATGGCGGGGCAACCCCTATCAGCCGAGGACGAAGCGCTGCTAAGACGGCAATTCCGTAGCGAGGTCTCCGCCGACGAGGCAGTATTGCTTGTCTTGGAGCGCGAGGGGCTGGGCGATTCGCCACGCGCACACGAACTGCGCCGACGTATCGCCGGCGTGGCCTAAGCATCGTGGCCCGACAGAGCCGGGAAGCACCCGATAACCTGTTTGGGATTTCAGATCCCGCGCAGCTAGAACGCATCGCTGGGAGCCTTGCTACGCAACGGTTGGGTGAGCTCGAGCTCGGCCCTCCCCTCACCGAGTTCACCCGCGAATCACTCCTGCGCACCCACCACTACCTGATGCAAGACATCTACCCGTGGGCCGGCGAGATCCGCACCGAGGAGGTCGGCGCAATGGGAATGGCCATGTGCCGGGCGCAGTACGTCGACACTGAGCTTGACCGGGTCATGAGCCGCATCGCGAAGTTGCCGCCTTCGTCGTCAGAAATCGAGTCTGCGGTGCGGATCGTCGCAGATCACTGGAGCGAGCTCACAATCGTGCACCCGTTCCGCGACGGCAACTCCCGCACACAGCGGTACTTCTTCGATCAGATGCTGCGCGCCGCAGGGTGGGCGGTGGACTGGACGCGTATCGACGCCACCGAGGCGCACGCTGCCCGATACGTTGGCGCCGCAACTGCCGACCCCTCGTTTCTCGCGCAGGTACTGCGCCCCGGCGTATTCGCCCCGACAGATCTTCCCGACGGCAGTGGCTCACTCAGCAAGACGCAAGGCCAAAGAGCTGGTGCAGCTGAGGTCTTCCACCGGATGATGGAGTTCCGTCGCGCAAATCCCGGAGCGGCGTGGTCTCCCGCTTCTCGCTAACTCGGGCCCGATCGGCGGATCGTCTAGCGGCTCACCACCGCTGCTATACGATCACGCTGCTAACGACAACTTTTTCCAACATCACCTGGGCAAACGCAACACCCGGTGCGTGATCGTCTAGCACTCTCCTACACACTGCTAGACGATCCGCGAAACCGGCACAAAAGAAGGCACCGGGCAGGGACGAAACCGCCCGAGAGCCCGGCGCTATAAACGCCCGAAGTTCCCCTACTCCACCGTCACGGACTTAGCCAGGTTGCGCGGCTGGTCCACGTTCAGGCCGCGGGCCTCCGCCACGGAGGAGGCGAAGATCTGCAGCGGGATGGTGGACAACAGCGGCTGCATCAGGCCGGCGGACTGCGGGATGCGGATGATGTGGTCGGCGTATGCCTCCACGTCCGTGTCGCCGTCTTCCGCGATCACGATGGTCACCGCACCGCGGGCGCGGACCTCCTGGATGTTGGAGACGACCTTGGCGTGCAGGTTATTGCGGGAGCGCTTGGACGGCACGATGATGAACACCGGCTGGCCTTCCTCCACGAGCGCGATCGGGCCGTGCTTGAGCTCGCCAGCGGCGAAGCCCTCGGAGTGCAGGTAGGCCACCTCCTTGAGCTTCAGCGCGCCTTCGAGAGCGACTGGGAAGCCGACGTGGCGACCTAGGAACAGCACGGACTTCGCGTCCGACATGTCCTGGCCCAGCTGCTTGACCTGGCCCTCATTGTCCAGCACCTGCTGGATCTTGTCCGGCATTTCCTGCAGCTCGTCCACGATCTGGCGGATCTCGTCGGCGTACTTGTTGCCGCGCACCTGTGCCAGGTACAGGGCAAGCAGGTAGGCGGCCACGATCTGGGAGATGAACGCCTTCGTCGACGCCACGGCGATCTCCGGGCCGGCGTAGGTGTACAGCGACGCGTCTGCCTCGCGCGGGATGGAGGAACCGACGGTGTTGCAGATGGCAATCACCTTCGCGCCCTGCTCGCGGGCGTGGCGCACGGCCATGAGCGTGTCCATGGTTTCGCCAGACTGGGACACAGCGACCACGAGGGTGCGCTCGTTGACGATCGGGTCGCGGTAGCGGAACTCGTGGGCGAGCTCCACCTCCGTCGGGATGCGGCACCAGTGCTCGATGGCGTAGCGCGCCACCTGGCCCGCGTAGGAGGCGGTGCCGCAGGCGACGATGATGATTTTGTTGATGGAGCGCAGCACGGATTCGTCGATGCGCAGCTCGTCGAGGATGAGCTTGCCCTGTTCGTCGAAGCGTCCGTAGAGGGTGTCGCGGACGGCGGTGGGCTGGTCGTGGATCTCCTTTTCCATGAAGGAGTTGAAGCCGCCCTTTTCCGCGGCGGTGACGTCCCATTCGACGGTGAACGGCTTGGCTTCGGCGGGGTTGCCGTCGAAGTCGCAGACCTCGTAGCCCTCGGCGGTCAGGGTGACAATCTGGCCGTTGTCCATCTCCACGGCGTCGCGGGTGAATTCGATGAAGCCGGCGACGTCGGAGCTGAGGAAGTTTTCGTTCTCGCCGACGCCGATGACCAGCGGGGAGTTCCAGCGCGCTGCGACGATGCGGTCCGGGTGGTCTGCGTGGATCGCCAGCAGGGTGAAGGCGCCTTCGAGGCGCTGCGCGGTCAGCTGCATCGCGCGGGTGAGGTCGCCGTCTGCTTCCTTGTCGTAGATGTCCAGCAGCAGGGTGCCGGCGACCTCGGTGTCGGTCTCGGAGACGAAGCGGTAGCCCTTATCGACGAGCTCCGCCTTCAACGCCGAAAAGTTCTCGATGATGCCGTTGTGGACCACAGCCATGCGGCCGTCGCCGACGACGTGCGGGTGGGCGTTTGCATCGGTCGGTCCGCCGTGGGTTGCCCAGCGGGTGTGCCCGATGCCGAGCTTGGAAGCCGCAATTGGGTTGTCCGAGATTTCGGCTTCCAGGTCTGCAACTTTGCCGGCCTTCTTGCGGCACTCGATGACGCCGTTGTTGGCAACCGCGACACCGGCGGAGTCGTATCCGCGGTATTCGAGGCGGCGCAGTCCCTCGACAATGACATTTTTCGCGTCGCGCTCAGCGGTGCCGGCGCCTACGTATCCAACGATTCCACACATGGGGAAAAATTTTACTCCAGTTTAGTTGTCTGTAGAAAGTGGAAAACCCGCCACGGGCCACGAGTGTGGACAGCGGCGGGTTCGAGCAAAAGACACCTAGCGTTTAAGCCTTCTCCATGCCGATCTTCTGGCCGTCGGTGCGGAACACCTGAGCAACGGCCGGGCGCGGAACGGAGTTGCCACCGTCGGGCCAGTGGGACGCGGGCTTTTCAAAGGTGGCATCGTCCTCCTCGCCCGGGTGCTGGACGTTGACCAGGACCAGCTCGTCGGTGACGATCGGGCCGCAGGTCTCAGCGGCGTACGGCACGGTGAGGAAGCACAGCACCTGGCCGCGGTTCTCACCCTCGAGGCCGACGGCGTACAGGCCGTCGTTAGTGCCGAGCGCGTTGCCGTCGGTGGAGATCCACAGGTTGCCGTGGGAGTCGAACGCGACGTTGTCCGGGCAGGAAATCGGGGACACTTGCTCCTTGGGGAAGCCGCCGAAGTAGGTCGACGCGGCGTTCGGGTCGCCGCAGACGAGCAGCAGGTTCCACTTGAACTCGGTGCCTGCGTAGTCGTCCTCGATCTCCATGACCAGGCCGTTCTTGTTCTCGCGGATCGGCGCGTACTCGGTGACGTCTTCCTTGCTCTTCTTGGCGTTCTCGCCGGTGGCGCCGCGGTAGCTGTTGTTGGTCAGCGCGACGTAGAGCTTGCCGTTGACCGGGTTGACCTCGAAGTCCTCCGGGCGGTCCATCTTCGTGGCGCCGACCTCGTCTGCGGCGAGGCGGGTGTAGATGGCCACCTCTTCGCCGGTGAAGCCGTCCACGTGGGACTCGGCGGTGCCGTCGGCATGGGCGGTCAGCAGCGGGATCCACTTGCCGGTGCCGTCAAAGTCGCCGTCCTTGGGCAGGTCGCCGTCGCCGGTGATCTCGCCGGCCTCGGAGTTGCCTTCGAGGTTGGCGACGTAGAGGGTGCCCTCGTCGAGGATTGCCATGTTGTGGGCGATGTCGCCCTCCTTGACCTTCTTGGAGGAGACGAACTTGTAGATGTACTCGAAGCGCGCGTCGTCGCCGGAGTAGCACACCACGGTGCCGTCCTCGGTGACGTGGACGTTGCCGGCCTCGTGCTTGAAACGGCCCAGGGCGGTGTGCTTGACCGGGACGGACTCCGGATCGTACGGGTTGATCTCAACCAGGTAGCCGAAGCGGTTGAACTCGTTCGGCTCCTTCGCCAGGTCGAAGCGGTCGTGCAGGCGCTCCCACTTGCGCTGCGACGCGTCCTCGGACACGCCGAAGCGCTTCACGTCCGCGGCCGGGCGCTCACCGGTGACGGCGGCGGCGTTGGCCCAGTACTGGTCGATGTTCTCCTCGCCAGAAAGGAAGGTGCCCCACGGGGTCACACCGCCGGAGCAGTTGTTGAAGGTGCCGAAGACCGTGGTGCCGGTCGGATCGGCGGAGGTCTTGAGCAGGTCGTGGCCGGCAGCCGGCCCGACGATCTTGAACTCGGTCTCGCCAGTGATGCGGCGGTTCAGCGGGCCGAACTCGCGCTTGAGCTCACCGGTCTTGGGGTCCTTGGACACCTCGAGGACGGTGTGGCCGTGGCTGGCAATGCCGATATTGATCTGCTCGTCCGTCGGGTTCTCCGGATCGTAGTTCGGCAGCATCTGCGGTTCAGTGGAGTACTCGTGGGAGCAGACGTAGAGCATGCGGTTCTTGTCGGTCGGGTGCTCCATCAGGCCGGCGAAGTCGTTGTTGAAGCCGAACTGGCGGGCTGCAGCTGCGGCGGTCTGGTTGTTCGGGTCGAACTCAGGCGCGTCCTCGTACACCGGGTCGCCCCAGGCGATCAGCACAGAGGTGTCGTAGCCCGCCGGGACGACAACCTCGTCCTTCTCGTTCGGCTGCACGCCGTCGAAACGCATGCCAGCAGCCGGCTTGATCTCAGCCTTCGCGACCTCGGTGCTGGTGGAGGTGGCCGTCGCGGATTCGGTGGTTTCCGCCACATCCTCGTCGACGCCGCAGGCGGCGAGCAGTGCGCCGCCGCCGAGGGTCACGGTGCCAGCACCGAATGCCTTCAGCACGCCGCGGCGGGACATCAGGTCGCCGAAGTACGGGTTGTCGGACTCGTTGGTGCAATCGCCAGCACACGCGTTGCCGCACTTGTAGGTACAGGTCAAAGACGAGCGCTTGGACTGGAACAGCAGGTTAATACCCTTGATAGGCATGAGTTCTCCCAGGAAGCGTATACAGAGTTTGGCCTGGAAGAAGTTACTCAACACGAGTAAATGAGCGCCGAAATCCGGGTGAACAGTTGTCAAACACACGAAAATACCCGCCCAACACGAGGTTGGACGGGTACGACGTCGAAAAGCTAGGTGCTCTTAGCGAGCCTTCTCGATGATGTCGACGAGACGGAAGTGCTTGTCCTTGGACAGCGGACGCGTCTCCTCGATGAGGACGAGGTCGCCGATGCCGGCGGTGTTCTCCTCGTCGTGTGCCTTCACGCGGGTGGTGGTACGCACGATTTTGCCGTACAGGGCGTGGGACTTGCGGTCCTCAACCTCGACGACGATCGTCTTGTCCATCTTGTCGGACACAACGTAGCCACGACGACGCTTCTGCACTGCCTTGACCTTGGTGTTCTCAGTCACGTTTGCCTCACTCATGGTTATGCCTCAGCTCCCGTGGACTCCGGGACAACGGACAGGCCGAGCTCGCGCTCGCGCAGCACCGTGTAGATGCGAGCGATGTCGCGCTTCACGGTGGAGATGCGGCGGTTGTTGGTGAGCTGGCCGGTCGCGAGCTGGAAGCGCAGGTTGAACAGCTCCTCCTTCGCCTCGGTCAGACGGGTGCGCAGCTCATCGTCGTTGAGCTCGCGGAACTCAGATGCGGGGGTACCGGTTGCCATTAGAACTGGTCCTCCTTCTTAATCACGCGGACCTTGCACGGCAGCTTCGCGCCAGCGCGGCGCAGAGCCTCGATTGCAGTCTCCTCGTTCGGGTAGGACATTTCGAAAAGAATGCGGCCAGGCTTGACGTTGGCCACCCACTTCTCCACCGGGCCCTTACCGGAACCCATACGCACGCCGAGCGGCTTCTGGGTCAACGGACGATCCGGGAAGATGTTGATCCACACCTTGCCACCACGCTTGACGTGGCGGTTGATGGCGATACGTGCGGACTCGATCTGGCGGTTGGTGATGTACGCCGGCTCGAGCGCCTGCAGGCCGTAGTCGCCGAAGGTGATCTTGTTGCCGCCCTTGGACACGCCCGTGCGGTGCGGACGGTGCTGACGGCGGTACTTCACGCGCTTAGGGATGAGCATGAATTAGCCCTCCTTCTTCTGCTCTGCACGCTGGCGACGCTGGCCGCCGCGGCGCGGGCGACGGTCGCCACGGCCACCGCGCTCGTTCTTCGGAGCGTTGAGCTCGGACTCGCGGACACCGCCCACGACGTCGCCCTTGTAGATCCACACCTTGACGCCGATGACGCCAAAGGTGGTGTGTGCTTCTGCCGTGCCGTAATCGATCTCTGCACGCAGGGTGTGCAGCGGAACGCGACCCTCGTGGTAGCGCTCGACACGGGACATTTCCGCGCCGCCGAGACGGCCGGACGTCATAACCTTGATGCCCTTGACCTGCGGGTTGCGCATCGCGGACTGGATGGCCTTACGCATGGCGCGACGGAACGCGACACGGTTTACCAGCTGCTCAGCGATGGACTGTGCAACCAGGGTTGCGTCGGCATCGATGTTCTTGACCTCGATGATGTTCAGCGCGACCATCTTGCCGGTGAGCTTCTCCAGCTCGCGACGGATGCGGTCTGCCTCAGCGCCGCGGCGGCCGATGACGATGCCCGGACGAGCGGTGTGGATGTCCACACGCACGCGGTCGCGGGTGCGCTCGATGACGATGTCGGAGATGCCGGCGCGCTCGAGGTTCTTCTCGAGGTACTCGCGGACCTTGATGTCCTCCGCAACGTAGTCAGCGTAGTTCTTGTCGGCGTACCAGTGGGACTTCCAGTCGGAAGTGATACCCAGGCGCAGGCCGTGCGGGTGAATCTTCTGGCCCATTACTTGGCCCCTTCCTTGGACTCGACAACAACGGTGATGTGGGAGGTGCGCTTCCGGATCTGGAAGGCGCGGCCCTGGGCGCGCGGCTGGTAGCGGCGCATGGTCGGGCCCTCGTTTGCGTAGCACTCGGAGATGACGAGCGTGCGCGGGTCCAGGCCGAAGTTGTTCTCAGCGTTGGCCGCTGCGGAGGCGACAACCTTCGCAACGTCCTTGGCAGCACCCTGCGGTGCGTACTTCAGGATCGCGAGGGCCTCGGCAACGTCCTTGCCGCGGACGAGTGCCAGCACGCGGCGGGCCTTCATCGGCGAGACGCGGACAAACTTGGCCGTCGCGGATGCAGTGGTGATGGTGTCAGCCATTGCTTATCGACGTCCCTTCTGTTCCTTGACGTGACCCTTGAAGGTCTTGGTCGGTGCAAACTCGCCGAGCTTGTGGCCGACCATGGACTCGTCGACGAACACCGGCACGTGCTTGCGGCCGTCGTGGACGGCGAAGGTGTGACCGATGAAATCGGGGAGAATGGTCGAACGGCGCGACCAGGTCTTGATGACCTGCTTGGTGCCAGCCTCGTTCTGAGCGTCCACCTTGTTGAGGAGGTGCTCGTCGACGAACGGGCCTTTCTTCAGGCTACGTGGCATGTCTGTTTACCTCCTCTTAGCGCTTCTTCGAGCGGCGGCGCCGCACGATCATGTTGTTGGAATAACGGTTCGGGTTGCGGGTGCGGCCTTCCTTCTGGCCCCACGGCGACACCGGGTGGCGGCCACCCGAGGTCTTGCCCTCGCCACCACCGTGCGGGTGGTCGACCGGGTTCATGACCACACCACGCACGGTCGGGCGCCAGCCCTTCCAGCGCATGCGGCCGGCCTTGCCCCAGCGGATGTTGATCTGGTCGGCGTTGCCGACCTCACCGATGGTGGCGCGGCAGCGGATGTCCACGCGACGGATCTCGGAAGACGGCATACGCAGGACTGCGTAGTTGCCTTCCTTACCCAGCAGCTGGATGGACGCACCGGCGGAGCGGGCGAGCTTGGCACCAGCACCCGGCTTGAGCTCCACAGCGTGGATGGTCGTACCGGTCGGGATGTTGCGCAGCGGCAGGTTGTTGCCGACCTTGATGTCGGCGTTCGGACCAGCCTCGACGACGGTGCCCTGGGTCAGGCCCTTCGGCGCGATGATGTAGCGCTTCTCGCCGTCGTAGTAGTGCAGCAGCGCAATGTTTGCGGTGCGGTTCGGGTCGTACTCGATGTGAGCGACCTTTGCCAGCACGCCGTCCTTGTCGGAGCGGCGGAAGTCGATCACGCGGTAACGGCGCTTGTGGCCGCCGCCGCGGTGACGGGTGGTGATGTGGCCGTGAGAGTTACGGCCACCCTTCTTCGGGAGCGGGCGCAGCAGCGACTTTTCCGGGGTCGAGCGAGTGATCTCCTCGAACGCGGAAACGGAGCTGGCACGGCGACCCGGAGTTGTCGGCTTGTACTTGCGAATAGCCATAATGGTTCCTTTTCTATCGTCCTCTTCGCTGTGCGATAGCCGTTAGGCCGTCGCACCTCCGAAGATGTCGATGGAGTCGCTGCCCTCGCGGAGCGTGACGTAGGCGCGCTTGGTGTCCTTGCGCTGGCCGTAGCCGGTGCGGGAGCGCTTGCGCTTGCCCTCGCGGTTAGCGGTGTTCACCGATGCGACGTCGACGCCGAAGATCTGCTCCACGGCAATCTTGATCTGGGTCTTGTTGGCCGACGGAGCGACGAAGAACGTGTAGGTGTTCTGCTCCATCAGGCCGTAGCTCTTCTCGGAGAGCACGGGCGCGATGATGATGTCGCGCGGGTTCGCGATCTTAGCCATTTACTTCTCCTCCTCCGCAGCGGCGGTAGCGAGCTCCTTGCCGCGGTTGACGAAGGTGTGCAGCGCCTCGACCGAGAACACGACATCGTCAGCGTTGAGTACGTCGTATGCGTTCAGCTGGGTCGGCTCAATGATGTGGACGCCCGGCAGATTCCTTGCGGAAAGGCGGGAGTTCACGTCATCACGGCCGATCACCAGCAGAACCGACTTGCGGTCCGTGAGGCGCTCGATGAAAGCGCGGGCGGACTTGGTCGACGGGGTCTGGCCCGGAACCAGGTCCTCCACGATGTGGATGCGCTCGTTCTGTGCGCGGTTGGTCAAAGCGCCTGCGAGGGCAGCCTTGATCATCTTCTTCGGGGTGCGCTGCGCGTAGGAACGCGGCTGCGGACCGTGCACGGTGCCGCCGCCGGTGAAGTGCGGCGCACGGGTGGAACCCTGGCGTGCGCGGCCGGTGCCCTTCTGGCGGAACGGCTTCTTGCCGCCGCCGGAAACCATGCCGCGGGTCTTCGTCGCGTGGGTGCCCTGGCGAGCTGCAGCAAGCTGTGCGTTCACAACCTGGTGCATCAGCGCCACGGAAGCCTCGCGGTCGAAGAACTCGGCCGGGAGATCGACAGAGCCCTTGGTGGCTCCGTCAGCGGTGTGGACGTCAAGCGTCAGGTTCGTCATGCGTGAGCACCGCCCTTCACTGCGGTCTTGACGGTGACAACGGAACCCTTTGCGCCCGGGATGGCGCCCTTGATCAGGATGAGGTTGTTGTCGCCGTCGATGCGTTGGATCTTCAGGTTCTGGGTGGTAACGCGGTTACCGCCCATGCGGCCTGCCATGCGCGTGCCCTTGAACACGCGGCCCGGGGTTGCGCAGGCGCCGATGGAGCCCACGCGGCGGTGCGCAGCCTGGTTACCGTGTGCGGCACCCTGGCCGGCGAAGCCGTGGCGCTTCATGGCGCCGGCGTAGCCGTGGCCCTTGGTGGTGCCGGCGACGTCCACGTAGGTGTCGCCCTCGAAGATGGTTGCGTTGAATTCCTGGCCGAGCTCGTAGCCCGAGGTGTCCTCCATGCGGATCTCGGCGACGAAACGGCGCGGGTTCACGCCGGCCTTCTTGAAGTGGCCGGCCTGTGGCTTCTTTGCCTTACGGGGATCGATGTCGCCGTAGGCGATCTGGATGGCGGAGTAGCCATCGGTCTCAGGGGTACGGATCTGGGTGACCACGCACGGCCCAGCTTCGACGACGGTAACCGGGATAACACGGTTGTCCTCGTCGAAGATCTGGGTCATGCCGAGCTTCTTGCCCAGAATGCCCTTGATCTGGTTCTCAGACATGTTGTTAGTTCTCCACTACTTACGTTGGGGATTGCTCTACTGGATGTTCACGTCGACGCTTGCCGGCAGGTCGATGCGCATGAGCGCGTCCACCGTCTTGGGCGTCGGGTCGAGAATGTCGATGAGGCGCTTGTGAGTGCGCATCTCGAAGTGCTCGCGAGAATCCTTGTACTTGTGGGGAGAACGAATAACGGCGTACACGTTCTTCTGGGTGGGCAACGGCACCGGGCCCACGACGCGGGCACCCGTGCGGGTGACCGTCTCGACGATCTTCTTCGCGGATGCGTCGATCGCCTCGTGGTCGTAAGCCTTGAGCCTGATGCGGATCTTCTGTCCCGCCACGCTTACCTCTTCCTCGCATCCCCACGTTCGTCCTTATTCTCTCCCGCTCATTTCGAACGGAGTGAGAAACGGGCGAAGCGGTGGGGTTTGTAGCTTCTAGTTTCTCTATAACGTTGTCCGGGCTGGGCCCTTGGCTCAACGCCAGTGTCGTTTCTGACTGCCATGACACGTCCGGAAGGTGACCGAGCAAATTCATGCTGTTTCAGTGCTTCCGCCAAGGCGTGCCCGTCTATAAGCACATGCCTGGGTGTCAGACTCGGAAGGGCGCGTGACCCTTGCGTACTGCCGCTGTGAATTTGCCATGGCCCTTCTCCGGTTTCTTCCGGTTGGAAGGTGTCATGTTTGCCTGGCCACCGGCCGGTTTCACCCGGCCCATGTCAAGGCAACCTGGGTATTAAAACACAAGGTTGCAGGAAGCACAAGCCCCGCTTCACGACGAACCTCCGGCGAGCCCACAAATATTGCAACTTGGTATCACCTTCTCCTCACCCCAGCCCGAGCGATTAGATCTGTGTACCCTTTATTTCCAGACCGTGCGCCTCACATCCGGAGGTCACGGATGCACAGTATTTACAGATTGAAAGGACCGTCATGGCCGACAAGAACGTTAACGAGACCTCTGCAAACACCGCAAAGACCACCGGCGCTAACACCCCGGCTTCCTCCTCTACCGCAGTGGAGCCGGAGCAGGTCCGCCCGCGCAACGAGAACCTGGAGACCGAGCACGGCTCCACCGTCATCGACGACAACGTTGTGGGCAAGATCGCAGGCATCGCTGCCCGTGAGGTCTCCGGTGTGAACAACCTGGGCGGCGGCGCTGCCCGCATGTGGGGCGCTGTGCGCGAGTCCCTGACCTCCTCCACCAACGTCCAGCAGGGCGTCAACGTGGCGGTCGAGGACGGCCACGCTTCCGTCGCCGTCGCCATCATCGCCGAGTACGGCGTGGCCATCCACGAGCTGGCTAACGCTATCCGCGAGAACGTCACCGTCGCCATCACCCGCATGACCGGCCTGATCGTGGACCGCGTGGACGTCACCGTGCACGACGTGCACCTGCCGGAGCAGGAGGGCGCCGAGCAGCTCGAGGACACCAACGCGAACTACCAGGCTGTCAACCAGCCGATCAACCAGTAAGCCATGGCCTACACCCCCGTTAGCCGCGAGGTTGCGGAGGGCGTCCGCGATGCCGCCGTCGCTGTCGACGGGGTCGCCGCATTGCACGGCGGCCGCGTCGGCGAGATCGCGACCTACCTGCCCAACACCCGCATTGAAGGCCTGAAGGCCATCTCGCGGGACGGCCGAACCGGATTTGAAGTCCACTTCGTCTTCGACGTCGCATCCGGCCGCAAGGTGCAGGACGTGGCCGAGGATGTCCGGGCGGCTGTTCTCGGCGCATCCGATGCGGAGTTCGTGGACGTTGTCGCAGGCGACGCGCAGTAGCGCTGCCCGCCCCAACCTCATAACCCGAAACGTGGTTTTATTATGAATCTTTTTGCTAACAAGGCGCTGACCGGCATCCTCATCGGTGTTGTAATCGCCTTCTTTGTCACCTTCGGCGGTTGGCCGGGCCTGCTCTGGCTGCTGCTGTTCACCATCATCGGCGGGGTTGTCGGGGCCCAGCTCGACGGCCGTCTGGACCTGTCCGCGGCCCTGAGTAACGGCACCGGCAGAGGCCGAAGCTAATGGATAATTCCTTCTACCACGTCAGTGAGCGCACCATCGAGCGCGTCGCTGAGGTGGCAGCTGCGGCGGTGCCGGGATGCCGGACCATCGACGCAAAGCTGGCCGGGCTCGCGGGACGCAGCTTCCCGCGCATCCACGCCCGGCTGGACCAGGCGACGGGCACAGTGGCGGTGGACACCGAGATTGCCACCTCCTACCCCGCCCCGGTAGCTGCCATCACCGACGCTGTGCGCGCAACCATCATCGCGCACATCCGCACGTTGGTGGGCCTGGACGTCTCGCGCGTGAAGGTCACAGTGGCCAATGTGGAAACCCTCCCCGATACCGGCCGCGTGACCTGGGACCAGGTGGCGGAGCACGAAGCCTTCGTGATCCCGACCCCCATCGAGGTCTCCCCGACCCGCGTGGAGCACCCCGTGACCAAGCCACTCGAGCAGCTCATGCCGATCGAGGCGCGCTCGCTCGTCGAAGACATGCGGGATGTGGTCGTCCCCGCCCCAATCGAGGTGGAGCACCCGGACCAGCCGGAGCCGGTGCGCACGTTTACTCCGGAGACCCCGGAGCCAGTGCGCACGTTCTCCCCCGAGGTGCCGGAGCCGCAGCGCCTCGTTGCCATCCACACCTCTCCGACGGAGGCGCGGGTCCCGTTCCCGCCGGAACCGGTGCAGCCGTGGTCGCCGCAGGCGAACGAGCTTGTCGCCCGCCATCCGCAGCTGCCCCCACTGCAGGCGCTCAAGCCTGTGGACGTCCAGCGTTTCGCCCAGCCCCGCGAGGTGCCGCTGCCGCGCCGCGCTCCGCTGAAGGAGATCACGGTCAACCGCCCGCCGCTCAAGCCCATCGTGGTGGAGCCGGTGGCGCGCGCCCCGATTTCCTCCGCACCTGGGCCGCAGCCGGTAGTGGTGCCCACGGCGCCCGCGCCGAAGCCGCTTAAGCAGATCACGATTGAACCGGTGGTGAAGTACTATGACCGCTCCCGCTAACACTGCACCCCCAGCTCAAGCAGTGGGCCCGCACCCGGGCGACGAGCCGCTGGGCAACCCGGCCTCGCGCTGGTTCGCGGTGCTGATTAGCCTGCTGCTGCTCGCGCTGGCTGGCGTCGCGGCGCGCGACCTGTGGTACCACTTCTACGGCGACGAGGCCCCGTCGGACTCCTGGCTGGGCCGCACCTGGGACTTCCTCGGTTCCTTTGAGGCCGATGTGACGGCAGTTGTCGTGGGCATCATTCTGGTGCTGCTCGGCCTGATCCTGTTGTTCTTCACGTTCAAGCCGCGCCCGCACGGCTACGTGCGGGTGAACTCCCCCGCCTCCATTTGGACCCGCCCGGTGGACATCGCCCGCAAGGCCACGTTCACCACCCGCGGGGACCTCGGCGGTGAACAGGTGAGCACGAAGGCGAACCGCAAGAATGTGAAGGTGCAAGTAGTCGACGACGGATCCGGCGCCGCCATGCAGGAGCGCATCACCCAATCCTTGAACGGTGAGTTCCATGCCCTGCAAACCCCGCCGGCTGTGTCGGTGAAGTTGCTGCCCAGCCCTGCTACGCAGCAATCGACTGCCCAGCGTTCAGGCGCGCCTCAGACCACTACGGAGTCCGCGCCCGCCACCACGACGACCCCGGAGGTGACGCGATGACGAAGACACTCAGCTTCTTCAACCGACTAGTGCTCTTCCTGCTCAGTTTGCTGTTGATCGCCGCTGGCCTTTTCCCGGTCGCCGAGTACTGGCAGATCCCCTACCTCGTCGACGCGGCCGACTACCTCGACCGCACCCGCCTGATCGACCTGGCTTACCAGGACCACTACGTCACCGCGCTGATCATCGGCGCTGTCGTGGCGGCAATCCTGGGCCTGTGGATCCTGCTGGCGAACATCCGGTCCCGCGCGTTTTCGAACCGTGGCATCCTGCCTGCGGATCCGGAGCACGGCGAGACTGTCATCAACGTCCAGCGGGTTGCCGAGGCAGCGTGCTCCTCCCTGGAGGACGCCAACGAGATCCGCCGCGCGTCCAGCAAGGTGGCGATGGTGGGCCAGCGTCCGACCGCGACGTTCACCGTCTTTGCCAACCCGGAGTACCCGCTCGATGATGCCGTGCGCATCATCGAGGCCGCGGATCAGGACTTCCGCATGGCTAATCACACCATGGACATTGACTCGGTGTGGAAGCTCCAGCTGGATCGGATTACCGCCTAGCGTTCCAACTCCAGCACGAGCTGCACCAGCCCCAGCGAGACCGGCATCCCGCCGCCCGCTGGGGCTATTTCCATCTCCGCACCAGGTTCGCAGCGCAGAGTCTCGCTCCAGGCGATACGTTTGGTGTCCACTGCCCGCCCGTCTACCCGCCAGAGGCGGATGCGCTGCCCCACCACGGCTCGCGCGCCGTCGCTGAATTGGACCAGCCAGCGCCTACTGCCCACCGCCGATTGCGCGATGCTTATCGACGCCTCCGCTTCCCCCGCAATCCGCTCCACCAACGACACTATCCCCAGGCGGTGCTCCACGCCTTCCTCGTCGGAGACGACTAACGGAAGACCGGGGCCGGTCTTGCGCATCCCGCCCATCCGCCACACAGATGGCATACGTTCGGGATCGGTGCCGCTGCGCACCACCACGTAGCCGCCCGTGATGGTCACCAGGTGCGGCGGGTTGAGGGTGGTGATGGTGTGGGGGCCGGCGGTGGCGTCGATAAGCGAAGGATGCTCGCGCTCCATCGCCGCAAAGAGCTCCATGGTCTCGTCGTCTGTTGTGCCCCACCCTAGGCCGCGGTTTTGCAGCACGCCGATGAGCTGGGCGAAGTTCAGGTCCGGCTGGCCCTCCCAGGCACGCTGCAGCGCCTGGGTCAGGCGTGGGATTCGGGTGGGGTCGTGCACGCATGAGAGCCTAGCGCATGCGAAAAGCCGCCTTC
Organism: Corynebacterium sp. ACRPZ; assembly: GCF_022346205.1. Lineage (NCBI taxonomy): Bacteria > Bacillati > Actinomycetota > Actinomycetes > Mycobacteriales > Corynebacteriaceae > Corynebacterium > Corynebacterium sp. ACRPZ. Next base: position 175,234 of record NZ_JAKRMR010000004.1, on the reverse strand, counting down.
CCCGGCGGGGAAGACGGCTTCTACGTCAGCTGGTTACACCAGGTCTGGAATTAGTCCAGGATCTTGGTGACGCGGCCAGCACCGACGGTGCGGGAGCCCTCGCGGATAGCGAAGCGCAGGCCCTCGTCCATAGCGACCGACTGGATCAGCTCGACGGACATCTCGACGTTGTCGCCCGGCATGACCATCTCGGTGCCCTCCGGCAGCTTCACAACGCCGGTGACGTCGGTGGTGCGGAAGTAGAACTGCGGACGGTAGTTGTCGAAGAACGGGGTGTGGCGGCCGCCCTCGTCCTTGGACAGGACGTAGACGGAACCCTCGAACTTGGAGTGCGGGGTGTAAGCGCCCGGGTGGATGACAACCTGGCCACGCTCGACGTCCTCGCGCTTCAGGCCACGGAGCAGCAGAGCTGCGTTGTCGCCAGCCTCAGCGGTGTCAAGAAGCTTGTTGAACATCTCGATGGAGGTGACGGTGGTCTTCTGGGACTTCTCGCGGATACCGATGATCTCGACCTCGTCGTTGAGGTTGAGCACGCCACGCTCCACACGACCGGTAACCACGGTGCCGCGGCCGGAAATGGTGAAGATGTCCTCGATCGGCATCAGGAACGGCTTGTCGGTCTCGCGCTCCGGATCCGGGATGGAGTCGTCGCAAGCCTGCATGAGGTCGATGACGGACTGAACCCACTTCTCGTCGCCCTCGAGAGCCTTCAGAGCGGAGATGTGGACGATCGGAGCATCTTCGTCGTACTCCTGCTCGGCCAGCAGCTCGCGGACCTCCATCTCGACGAGCTCGATGATTTCCTCATCGTCGACCATGTCGCACTTGTTCAGAGCGACGAGGATGTACGGAACGCCGACCTGGCGAGCGAGCAGCACGTGCTCGCGGGTCTGCGGCATCGGGCCGTCGGTAGCAGCAACCACGAGGATTGCGCCGTCCATCTGAGCAGCGCCGGTAATCATGTTCTTGATGTAGTCGGCGTGGCCCGGGGCGTCCACGTGAGCGTAGTGGCGCTTCGGGGTGTTGTACTCCACGTGGGAGATGTTGATGGTGATGCCGCGCTCGCGCTCCTCCGGAGCCTTATCGATTGCGTCGAAGGCGAAGGCCTTGTTCTCCTCCGGGTAAGCATCTGCCAGCACCTTGGTGATAGCGGCGGTGGTGGTGGTCTTGCCGTGGTCGACGTGACCGATGGTGCCGATGTTCACGTGCGGCTTAGTGCGCTCGAACTTTTCCTTTGCCACTGTTGTCCTCCTGGACTTCATGGTGACTACGACCTTCGCAGCCACGTGGTTTACATACGCCCCGGCCCGCGCCCAGCGTAGGGCACGGATACGGGAGCCATTTCACAATGTGCCAGTTACAAGATCCTAGGTTTCCAGCGGCCGTTTTTCAAACCGGCCTTGCCGTTTCCCCCGGATCGACCTAGAGGGTAACGGCCGGCTCAGACACCGCCCGGTTAGTGGGCGGTTCCTCAGCGCGGCCGCTGCCCTCTCACCCCGCCTCCGCGGAATCCGCGCCGCACCGCTGGCACGCGGTGCGGACCCGTGAGGAGGGGCGGGCGGCAACTACTTGTTGCCGTTGCGCTCGTCGATGATCTCCTGAGCGACGGACTGCGGAACCTCAGCGTAGGAGTCGAACACCATGGTGAAGTTCGCGCGGCCGGCGGTGGAGGAACGCAGGTCGCCGATGTATCCGAACATCTCGGACAGCGGCACCTTCGCCTTGACGACCTTCGCGCCGGAGCGGTCCTCCATAGCGAAGACCTGGCCGCGGCGGGAGCTGATGTCACCGTTGACGGTGCCCATGTACTCCTCCGGGGTCACAACCTCAACGGCCATGACCGGCTCGAGCAGGACCGGCTTCGCCTTGGCGACAGCTTCCTTCAGCACCTGGGAGCCAGCGAGCTTGAACGCCATTTCTGAGGAGTCGACGTCGTGGTAAGCGCCGTCCTCAAGCGTGGCCTTGATGTTCACCAGCGGGAAGCCGGCGAGGAAGCCGTACTGCATCGCGTCCTGGATACCAGCGTCCACGGACGGGATGTACTCCTTCGGCACGCGGCCACCGGTGACGGCGTTCTCGAACTTGTAGGAAGCGGACTCGCCCTCTTCCAGCTCCTCCGGGTCCGGGGAGTACGGCTCGATGGTGACGATGACCTTCGCGAACTGGCCGGAACCACCGGTCTGCTTCTTGTGGGTGTAGTCCAGGGACTCCACCTTCTTGCGGATGGTCTCGCGGTACGCAACCTGCGGGGAACCGATGTTCGCCTCGACCTTGAACTCGCGCTTCATGCGGTCCACCAGGACGTCGAGGTGCAGCTCGCCCATGCCGCCGATGACGGTCTGGCCGGTCTCCTCGTCCAGCTGGACGGTGAAGGTCGGGTCCTCTTCAGCGAGCTTCTGGATAGCGGTGCCCAGCTTCTCCTGGTCAGCCTTGGTCTTCGGCTCGATGGCCACCTGGATCACCGGGTCCGGGAAGTCCATGGACTCGAGGATGATCGGGTGATCCGGGTTGCACAGGGTGTCGCCCGTGGTGGTTTCCTTCAGGCCGATGAACGCGTAGATGTTGCCGGCGTCGGCGTGCTCGACCGGGTTCTCCTTGTTCGCGTGCATCTGGAAGAGCTTGCCCACGCGCTCCTTCTTGGACTTCGTGGAGTTGAGCATCTGCTCGCCCGGGATGGCCTGGCCGGAGTAGACGCGCACGTAGGTGAGCTTGCCAAAGAACGGGTGGACGGCGATCTTGAACGCCAGAGCGGAGAACGGCTCCTCGACGGACGGCTTACGGGTCAGCTCCTCTTCACCGTCGACGGAGGTGCCGTGGACGTCGCCGATGTCGATCGGGCTCGGCAGGTATGCGACGACAGCGTCAAGGATCGGCTCGATGCCCTTGTTGCGGTAAGCGGTACCGCAGAACACCGGGTAGATCTCGGAAGCGATGGTCATCTTGCGGATGGCTGCCTGGATCTCTTCCTTCGTCAGCTCCTCGCCGCCGAAGTACTTCTCCATGAGCTCCTCGTCGGACTCTGCGACGGTCTCGAGCAGCTTCTCGCGGTACTCCTCAGCCTTGTCCTTGAGATCCTCCGGGATCTCCTGGATCTGCGGCGGGGTGCCGGTCTCGACCTTGCCCGGCCACAGCAGGGCCTTCATGTCGATGAGGTCAACGACGCCGTCGAAGTCGTCCTCAGCGCCAATCGGCAGCTGCATAACCAACGGCTTCGCACCGAGGCGGTCGACGATGGTACCGACGGTGTAGTAGAAGTCAGCGCCCAGCTTGTCCATCTTGTTGACAAAGCAGATACGCGGAACGTCGTACTTCGCGGCCTGACGCCACACCTGCTCGGACTGCGGCTCCACGCCCTCCTTGCCGTCGAACACTGCAACAGCGCCGTCCAGCACGCGCAGGGAGCGCTCCACCTCGACGGTGAAGTCCACGTGACCCGGGGTGTCGATGATGTTGATCTGGTTGTTGTTCCAGAAGCAGGTCACAGCAGCGGACGTAATGGTGATACCGCGCTCCTTCTCCTGCTCCATCCAGTCAGTGGTGGCGCCGCCATCGTGGGTCTCGCCAACCTTGCGGTTGATGCCCGTGTAGAAGAGGATGCGCTCGGTCGTGGTGGTCTTACCGGCGTCAATGTGGGCCATGATGCCGATGTTGCGGACCTTGTTCAGGTCCTTAAGCACTTCTTGTGCCACGTTAAATACCCCAACTTTGAAGTCGTCGACGCCTGTCGGCGCCTATGTCGGTCAGTTGTCCTTTGTCAATTCTGCCACTACATCGCGGAAGTGGCAGCGTGAGGTCCGACTCAGCTGGAAAAACCCGGAAACGCACCAGCTCGCTTCCCTAGGAAGCGGGTATGCAGTTTCCGGGTTTCCATGCTTCGCCTTGCTCCAGCGACTACCAGCGGTAGTGGGCGAAGGCGCGGTTGGCCTCGGCCATCTTGTGGGTGTCCTCGCGGCGCTTCACGGAGGCGCCGAGACCGTTGGAAGCATCCAGGATCTCGTTGGCGAGGCGCTCCATCATGGAGTTCTCGCGGCGCTGACGGGTGAAGGTGACCAGCCAACGCAGTGCGAGGGTGGTGGAGCGGGCCGGCTTGACGTCGACCGGGACCTGGTAGGTCGCGCCACCGACACGGCGGGAGCGAACCTCGAGGTCCGGGCGGATGTTGCCGATGGCCTTCTCCAAGGTGCCAACCGGGTCGGTGCCGGTCTTCTCACGGCACTGCTCGAGCGCGCCGTAAACGATGCGCTCTGCGGTGGACTTCTTGCCGTCCTGCAGGATCTTGTTCACCAGCATGGTGACCAGCTCGGAGTTGTAAACCGGATCCTTGACTACGGGACGCTTCGGTGCTTGCTGCTTACGCATTGTTTACTGTCCCTTCTTCGCGCCGTAACGGGAGCGAGCCTGCTTGCGGTCCTTCACACCCTGGGTATCCAGAGCGCCGCGGACGATCTTGTAGCGCACACCCGGCAGGTCCTTCACGCGACCGCCGCGCACGAGCACCATGGAGTGCTCCTGCAGGTTGTGGCCCTCGCCCGGGATGTATGCGGAAACCTCGATGCCGGAGGTCAGGCGCACACGGGCGACCTTACGCAGCGCAGAGTTCGGCTTCTTCGGAGTGGTGGTGTACACGCGGGTGCACACGCCGCGGCGCTGCGGGGAACCCTTCAGCGCAGCGGTCGCCACCTTGGTGGACTTATCGTGGCGGCCCTTGCGGACCAGCTGCTGAATAGTAGGCATTCACGCTCTTTCTGTTAGCGCGTCCCGCCCACACCCGGCCATACATGCAAAAATGGGGGCTCTTCTTCGGGGCCCTGCCGATTGCATGAACTACCGTGTGAACGAGTCGCATGGAGTTCGAGTACTTCGCGCCGCAAGATACGGGCGAAACCTCGCTAAAGGTACACCGTAGGAACGTCGCAAAGCAAACTGCGTGTCCGCGGTTGCCCGGTTACACTGCTGCCATGGCTCCTTGGACGGGTGTCTCCCAGTCGCTGCGCGACGTTGCTGTTGAGTCCGCGGTGATCCCGGCACGCGCGGCGGGTCTGCTGTTTCGCCACCTGCCGCAGCTGGTCACAGCGGTATGCCTCGGCCTTGCCGGGCGCCAGGCCGTGATTTGGCTGGCGGTGTGGCTCTCCACATTCAGTAGCCTCGCCGCCAGCCTTGTCATGCCGCTGGCGCCGCTGATGGTGATGTTGTCCATCATCTTCTCGCTGTGGCTTTTGCGCCCCTCGCTGCCGTTTCTCGCGGCGACGTTTCCGGACCGCAAGGACGGTTCTTCCCGGGTGCGCCTGCTTTCTGCCGGGGGCATGCTGATCAGTTTCCTCACGGTGTACTCCACCCACGGCCTGCTCAAAGAGGACCTCGCCGCGTTCCGCCGCGCCACCACCTACGACGAGCACTTCAACCGAGGCTTTGAAGCGGACTTCACGCGCGCATTTATCGACGACACCGCCGCCCTGATCGGCCTAATCGCCGGCACCATAGTGCTGCGCAAAGTCATCGGCTACTTCGCCCTGGCGGAGAAGGGCCTCGGATTCACCTACCTCGCCGCTTACCTGGAAGTGCTGTGGATGACCACAGTGTCGGTGTTCTTGACCAACCGGCTCAGCGCCGTGCAGGACTGGGCGCTTTCCCGCCGCAGCCTGGCCCCGGCCCACCAACGCTATGAAGAGCTGAAAACCGACGTCGCTGAGCACACCGGCGTGCTTGGCGACGCGTGGGGCTGGCTCGCCGACCAACTACCGGCGCTGAACCAACTAGTGACCGTTCCGATTGCGTGGCTGACGCTCGGCGCCGTGGTCTTCGGCACCACGCTCGCCGCCAAGAAGGCGGAAGATGCGAAGGTCGAGGAGGCGCCGGAGGGGGCGTCGGTAAGCATCCGCAAACGCATGCAGGCCGCCGCCCACAACGAGGCCAAGCATGCGGTCGACGAGGCGCTGCAGCCCGTGGTCGGGCCCATCAAGGCGACGCTCAAAGGGCTGCGCACCCTTGCGCGGGCGGGGCTGGTGCCCATGACCATCTTCTGCATCGTGTTCATGCTGGCCACCAGCGTCGAGCTTGGCGTGGTCGAGCTTGGGCGCACCCTCATCGGCCCGGTGGACAGCAAGATGGCCGCGGAACAGGTCCTCAACTACCTGCTGGTGGTCGCGCGGGCGGTGTACCTGCTGGTGGTGGTGTGCCTAATCGCCTCAGGCCTGGACTTCTTCCTGCGGCACAGCTACTCGCCGAAAGAAGGGGAATCCACGTAGACCTTCGGCTCCGGCAGCACCACCGTGGCGTAGTGGGGAAAGTCCCACCCGATATGCAGCTTGACCGGTTGCACGCCGTCCGGCAGCGCCAGCGGGGTGACCTTGCGCCACTCGTCCGGGCGCGGATCACCCGGCTCGAGGTGCTGTCCGGTGGAACCGATCTCGTCCACCCGGACCACGGGGCCGGCCTCCCCCGGCGGGGTGCAGGCGTGCAGGGCGCTGAAGTCGTCGATGGGCGTGCCGAACAGCCCGTCCTTGCGCAGATACTCCTTGCCGTCCGAGCCGGTCACCCACATGCGGCAGTTCTCCAGCACCGACTCCGCCGGCGCGTGCCACTGCGTCAACACCGCCCAGATGGTGAATCCCTCCGGGGAGTGCAGGCCGATCTGGCTTTCGTCCTCCACTGCCTGGAAGCCGAGCACCTCGACGTCCGCTTGGTGCCGTGCGCCGTCGAAATCCGCGACCGGCAGGTCGAAGCTGCCCGCAGCGCCCGCGGCGATCACCTGCTCCTGCGACCACGTCCACGGCCTGACCAGGCTGAAGTACGGCTGGGACGACGCCGCGAGCATCAGACCGGCAGCCACGGGCGCGCTTGCCCACCAGAGCTTCCTCACAACCACACCGCCTCACGGGTCACCCGGGATTGCCGCTGCGTCTCCGGCAGCTGCACCACCACGCGCGGGCCCATCCGGTTGCCCACGTAGAAATACAGCGTGGCGGCTTCGGCCTCCTCCTCCGGCATCTCAAACACCAGCGTGCAGGGGCTGCGCAGCCCCGGGTAGGTCAGCTCGCACGCGTTGCCCGGGGTGTTCTCCGGCGCGTAGAGGTTCCCGCCGGCCGCCTCAATCTCCGCGCCAAGCAACACCTCCTGGTCCTGGGTGAACTGGTAGTCCACCACCACCCACCTGGCGTTGGAGGCAGTGCCGTTGAAGGTCTCCGCCACGGTGACCTGCACGTCCTCCACGTCGCCGATGATCGGGGCCGAGTTGGCGTAGTCGAAGCTTGCGGCGGCGCGGTCGGCGGCGTTGGGCAGCACGTCGCGAAGCTGCATGCCCAGCACAAGCAACGCGAGTGCCGCGGCGGTGGTCCACACCCTGCGGAAATTCATCGCAGCTCCACCTCCGCCACGCGCTCTTTGGCAAACCAGGTTTTGTCGCCGTCCAGGAAGGACTTGCGGTACTCCATCGACCACACCACCAGCGTGTCGCCGGCGTCTTCGCCGCTGAACACGAGGGCGATGTCCTGCGGCACGCCGGGGTTTAGCAGCTGGTTGTCCGGCAGCGGGACGCTCTCGAAGTCCTCGTCGCTGGTGAGGCGCGCGTCGATCTTTTGGAACTTCGGCTGCTCCTCCGACGCTGAATCCTCCAGATCAAACGCCTGGTGCCACTGCACCGCGTAGATGGGCCGCTCAGCGGTGTTGGTCAGCCGCATGTGCACCACCCGCGCGCCGTCGAGGACGTAGGTGCGTTGCACCTGGACGGTCAACGGCGAAACGTCCAGCTCCTGCGGCTCCGCCGTCTCGGTGGCGGTGACGACTTGCTCGGGCGCCGCCTCCTCGAACCCGCCGGCCAGCCCTGTCACGCCGGCGAGCGCAAGCAAGCCCGCGACGGTCGCGTTCGTCCTCGTCCCGATGTCCGCCGCGACCGACTTCGCCAACCCCCGCACGGGCTGGTGCTTCGCCGACTTTTCGCTCACACGTCGAATCTAAGCAGAATACGTGCACTTCTGCGCGCCTTTCGCCTGCCGACGCCACCTTCGGCAACTACTGTCCAAGTTATGGACAACCCCACCCCGCCCCGCAAACGCGCCTCCGACGCAGAGCGCGACACCGCCGCCAAACACCTCCAAGACGCCTTCGCCGACGGGCAGATCACCATGGCCGAGTTCGACGAACGCTCCCGCGCCCTCTACGCCGCCACCTACGCCGACGAACTTCCCGGCCTGGTGGAGGACCTCTCGCCCGTCAAACGCCCGGACCGGGAAGTTGCCCCATCCCACGCGCTGGTCACCGGCGAAAGCGGCGGTTCCGCATTCACGCTGTCAGTCATGGGCGGGTCCGAACGCACCGGCCAGTGGCTCATGGCGCCGACACACACCTCCCTCACCCTGATGGGCGGCAACGCACTCGACCTGCGCGAAGCCCGGTTCGCCGCGCACGAAACCACGGTCAACGCCGTGGCGATCATGGGCGGCATCGACATCATCGTGCCCGAAGACGTCCGCGTGATCGACGACGGCATCGGCATCATGGGCGGCTTCGGGTTGGAAGACCACCCCTCCTGCACCGTCTCCGTCGCGCAGCTGCCTGCCGACGCGCCCGTGATCCGCGTCCGCGGCCTCGCCCTGATGGGCGGCGTGGGCATCACGCGCGCGGCCCGCGGCGCACGGGTGCGGTAGGGCGGGGCGTCGAAAAGCAAAACGCCCGGTCTCCCCTTTCGCGGGGAAGCCGGGCGTTTCTCACGCAGACCTAGCTAAGCCAGAATGCTGGGCCTGGTGTTACAGCTCCTCGAAGCCGAACTCGTCCATCGGGACGGAGGCGCCGGTGAACTCGCCGTAGCCCTCGTCGCCGTAGATCGAGTCGCCGAACGTCGGGATGGAGTACGCCGCGGAGCGCGCTGCCTCGGTCGGCTTGACCTGGATGTTGCGGTAGCGGGAAATACCCGTACCGGCCGGGATCAGCTTGCCGATGATCACGTTCTCCTTCAGGCCGATCAGCTTGTCGGAACGCTTGTTGATCGCGGCGTCCGTGAGCACGCGGGTGGTCTCCTGGAAGGAGGCCGCCGACAGCCAGGACTCCGTGGCCAGCGAGGCCTTGGTGATGCCCATGATCTCGGAGCGCATCTCCGCCGGCTCGCCGCCGTCCGCCACAGCTGCGGCGTTGACCTGGCGTGCCTCGGACAGATCCACCAGGGTGCCCGGCAGGAACTCGGTGGAACCAGAGTCGATGACGGTGCCGCGGCGCAGCATCTGGCGGATGATGATCTCGATGTGCTTGTCGTGGATGGACACACCCTGGGTGCGGTACACAGCCTGGACCTCGTCGATCAGGTGCTTTTCCACACCGCGGCGGCCGAGGACCTCGAGCACGTCGTGCGGGTCGGCAGCGCCGCGGAGCAGACGCTCGCCCACCTCGACGTGGTCGCCCTCGCGCAGGCCGCGCTCGATCATGGCCTCCGGGTTGGACTCCATCGGGCGGCGCACCTGGGCCAGGCCCTGGCGCTTGGACAGCTTCTCGTAGACCACCACGTCGGAGCCGTCGTCCGGGTGGATGGTCAGGGTCCAGAAATTGCCCTCGTCCTCGAGCGAGATGGTGCCCGCCACGGATGCGATCGGGGCGCGGTTCTTCGGCACACGGGCCTCGAACAGCTCCTGCACACGCGGCAGACCGCCGGTGATGTCGCCGCCGACGCCGCCCTGGTGGAAGGTACGCATGGTCAGCTGCGTACCCGGCTCACCAATGGACTGCGCAGCCACGATGCCGACAGCCTCGCCGATGTCCACGAGCTGGCCGGACGCCATGGACTTGCCGTAGCACTTGGCGCAGACACCGGTCGGGGTCTGGCAGGTCAGCACGGAACGGACCTTGATCTCGGTGACACCGGCGGCCACGAGCTCGTCGATACGCTCCTCGGTCAGCTCGGTGCCGGCCTCGGCGATGACCTTGTCGTCGGCGCCCTTGACGTCGGCGGCCAGGACGCGGCCGGACACGGAGGTCTCAACTAGGTCGTGGCGCACGAATGAACCGCCGGCCTCGACCGCAACCGGAACCTTGACGCCCTGGCGGGTGCCACAGTCCTCCTCGCGGACGATGACGTCCTGCGCCACGTCCACCAGACGGCGGGTGAGGTAGCCGGAGTCCGCGGTACGAAGCGCGGTATCTGCCAGGCCCTTGCGGGAACCGTGGGAGTTGTTGAAGTACTCCATCACGGACAGGCCCTCGCGGAAGGAGGTCTTGATCGGGCGGGTGATGTACTCACCACGCGAGTTCACGACCATGCCCTTCATGCCGGCCAGGGTCCAGATCTGGCGCATGTTACCGGCGGCACCGGACTTCACGATCATCGGAATCGGGTTGTCGTCCGGGTACAGGTCCTCCACGGCCTGGCCCACCTTGTTGGTGGCGTCCTGCCACAGCTCGACCAGGCGGTCGTAGCGGTTCTCCTCGGTCAGCGCACCCTTCTCCCAGAACTTGCGCTCGATGGCCTCGGCTTCCTTCTCGTACTGCTCGAGGACCTCGGTCTTGTTCGGGAGGATGAGCACGTCGGCCATGGAGATGGTCACGCCGGAACGCGTCGCCCAGTAGAAGCCGGCATCCTTCATCTTGTCCAGCACCTGCGCGACGGTGATCATCGGGTACTTCTCAACCATGGACTGGATGATGTCGCCCAGCAGCACCTTGCCGCCGCCACCGCCCTTGCGGACCATGGCGCCTTCCTGGTACGGGAAGTTGAACGGCAGCAGCTCGTTGAACATGATGCGGCCCAAGGTGGTGTCCGTCATCCAGGCCTGGCCCTTTTCCCAGCCGTCCGGGAACTGCTCGGCCTCGATCTCCGGGGTCGGACGCAGGTGGTCGATGCGCACCTTGATCGGAGCCTGCAAGCCCAAAACGCCCAGGTCGTAGGCCATGATGGCCTCACGGTAGGACGAGTAGACGCCACGGGCCGGGCCGTTGTCGTCGGCAGGTGCGTACGCGCCCTCGCCGCCGATCTCCTGCGGGCCCTTCTCCATGGTCAGGAAGTACAGGCCGGTGACCATGTCCAGGCGCGGCATCGCCAGCGGCTTGCCGGATGCCGGGGACAGGATGTTGTTCGACGACAGCATGAGCACGCGGGCCTCGGCCTGCGCTTCTGCGGACAGCGGCAGGTGGACTGCCATCTGGTCGCCGTCGAAGTCGGCGTTGAACGCCTCACAGGCCAGCGGATGCAGCTGGATGGCTTTACCCTCGACCAGCTTCGGCTCGAAGGCCTGGATACCCAGGCGGTGCAGCGTCGGTGCGCGGTTGAGCAGCACCGGGTGCTCCGAAATCGCCTCTTCCAGCACGTCCCACACCTCGGGGCGCTGGCGCTCCACCATGCGCTTGGCGGACTTGATGTTCTGCGCGTAGTCGTTGTCCACCAGGCGCTTCATCACGAACGGCTTGAACAGCTCGAGCGCCATGCGCTTCGGCAGACCGCACTCGTGCAGTTTCAGCTGCGGGCCAACGATAATCACGGAACGGCCGGAGTAGTCCACGCGCTTGCCCAGCAGGTTCTGGCGGAAGCGGCCCTGCTTGCCCTTGAGCAGGTCGGACAGGGACTTCAGCGGGCGGGTGCCCGGGCCGGTGACAGGGCGGCCGCGGCGGCCGTTGTCGAACAGGGCGTCAACGGACTCCTGCAGCATGCGCTTCTCGTTGTTCACGATGATCTCGGGCGCGCCCAGGTCGATCATGCGCTTCAAACGGTTGTTGCGGTTGATCACGCGGCGGTACAGGTCGTTCAGGTCGGAGGTGGCGAAGCGGCCACCGTCGAGCTGGACCATCGGGCGCAGCTCCGGCGGGATCACCGGGATCGCGTCCAGGATCATGCCGGCCGGGTCGTTGCCGGAGCGCTGGAACGCGGCGACGACACGCAGGCGCTTCAGGGCACGGACTTTCTTCTGGCCCTTGCCCTCGGCGATGATGCCGCGCAGCTCCTCGGCCTCGGCGTCGAGGTCGAAGTTGCGGATCAGGGTCTGGATCGCCTCCGCGCCCATACCGCCGGTGAAGTAGTCCTCGTAGCGGTCAACGAGCTCCTCGTAGAGATTCTCGTCGATGATCATCTGCTTCGGCGCGAGCTTCTGGAAGGTGGTCCAGATCTCGTCGAGGCGCTCAACCTCGCGCTCACCGGCCTCGCGCAGGTGCTGCATCTCCTTGTCGGCAGCGTTCTGCACCTTCTTGCGGGCAGCGGCGGTCGCGCCGGAAGCCTCGAGCTCTGCGAGGTCCTCCTCCAGCTTCTGCGCGCGGTCCGCGATCTCGGAGTTGGTGTCGTCCTCGACATCCTTCTTCTCCATCAACATCTCCGCCTCGAGGGTGGACATGTCGTTGTGGCGCGCCTCCTCGTCAACGGAGGTGATGATGTTCGCCGCGAAGTAGATGATGCGCTCGAGGTCCTTCGGCGCCAGGTCCAGCAGGTAGCCCAAGCGGGACGGAACGCCCTTGAAGTACCAGATGTGGGTCACCGGAGCGGCCAGCTCGATGTGGCCCATGCGCTCGCGGCGCACCTTGGACTTGGTCACCTCGACGCCGCAGCGCTCGCAGATGATGCCCTTGTAGCGGACGCGCTTGTACTTGCCGCAGGCGCACTCCCAGTCGCGGGTCGGGCCGAAGATGCGCTCGCAGAACAGGCCGTCCTTCTCCGGCTTGAGCGTGCGGTAGTTAATGGTCTCGGGCTTCTTCACCTCGCCGTGGGACCAACGGCGGATGTCGTCGGCGGTGGCCAGGCCGATGCGAAGCTCGTCGAAGAGGTTTACGTCAAACACGTAAAAATTCCTTTTCTTCTAGATGTGTGCTGTTCGTTCGTCGTGCCGTCGAAAAGCAAAAGCTTTACGACGGCTACCTGGCGCTTAGGCGGTATCCGCCGCTGCACCCTCGTCACGGGAAAGGTTGATGCCAAGCGAGGAGCCGGCCTGATCGAACTCGTCGTCGTCGCCGTCGAGCTCCATCGGGGTGCCGTCGGTGGAAAGGACCTCCACGTTCAGGCACAGGGACTGCAGCTCCTTGAGCAGCACCTTGAAGGACTCCGGGATGCCCGGATCCGGGATGTTGTCGCCCTTGACAATCGCCTCGTAGACCTTCACGCGGCCCACCACGTCATCCGACTTGATGGTCAGCAGCTCCTGCAGGGTGTAAGCGGCGCCGTATGCCTGCATCGCCCACACCTCCATCTCGCCGAAGCGCTGGCCGCCGAACTGGGCTTTACCGCCCAGCGGCTGCTGCGTAATCATGGAGTACGGGCCGGTGGAACGGGCGTGGATCTTCTCGTCCACCAGGTGGTGCAGCTTGAGCATGTACATGTAGCCGACGGAAACCGGGTACTTGTACGGCTCGCCGGAACGGCCGTCGAACAGGGTGGTCTTGCCCTCGCCGTCGACCATGACGTCGCCGTCGCGGTTCGGCTTGGAGTTTGCCAAGAGGCCTGCGATCTCGTCGTTGGTCGCGCCGTCGAACACCGGGGTTGCGGTGAGCGAATCAGCCGGCACGTCGTAGAGGTGCTCCGGCAGGGTCTCCAGCAGCTTGGCGTTTGCCGGGTCGTCCGGGTTGACGGTCCAGCCGGCCTTGGCCAGCCAGCCCAGGTGGATCTCCAGCACCTGGCCGATGTTCATACGGCGCGGCACACCGTGGGTGTTCAGGATGATGTCCACCGGGGTGCCGTCAGCCATGAACGGCATGTCTTCCTGCGGCAGGATCTTGCCCACGACACCCTTGTTGCCGTGGCGGCCGGCCATCTTGTCGCCGTCCTGGATCTTGCGCTTCTGAGCCACGTACACGCGGATCATCTCGTTGACGCCCGGGGACAGATCGTCGTCGTCCTCGCGGGAGAAGCGGCGCACAGCAATGACCTTGCCCTGCTCGCCGTGCGGCACCTTCAGGGAGGTGTCGCGCACCTCGCGGGCCTTCTCGCCGAAGATGGCGCGCAGCAGGCGCTCCTCCGGGGTCAGCTCGGTCTCGCCCTTCGGGGTGACCTTGCCCACCAGGATGTCGCCGTCGCGCACGTCCGCGCCGATGCGGATGATGCCGCGCTCGTCGAGGTCCTTGAGCACGTCCTCGGAGACGTTCGGGATCTCGCGGGTGATCTCCTCGGCGCCCAGCTTGGTGTCGCGGGCGTCAATCTCGTGCTCCTCAATGTGCACGGAGGTGAGGATGTCCTCCTCCACCACGCGCTGGTTGAGGATGATGGCGTCCTCGTAGTTGTGGCCTTCCCACGGCATGAACGCGACCAGCAGGTTGCGGCCGAGCGCCATCTCGCCGTTCTTGGTGCCCGGGCCGTCTGCGATGACCTGGCCGGCCTCGACGCGGTCGCCCGCGGAGACGATCGGGGTCTGGTTGTAGCAGGTGCCCTGGTTGGTGCGCTCGAAGGTGCGCAGCATGTAGGTGTCGCGGCCGCCCTCATCGTCCATGACGGTGATGAAGTCGCCGGTGACGTTCTCAATCACGCCGGCCTTCTTGGAGATGACGGTGTCGCCAGCGTCGTAGGCGGCGCGCTGCTCCATGCCGGTGGCCACGTAGGCGGACTCGGCGCGCAGCAGCGGCACAGCCTGCTTCTGCATGTTGGCGCCCATCAGCGCACGGTTCGCGTCGTCGTGCTCCAGGAACGGAATCATCGCGGTTGCGACGGACACCATCTGACGCGGGGAGATGTCCAGGTAGTCGACGCCCTGCGGGCCGACGACGCCGATGTCGCCGTCCTTCAGACGGACCTCGATGCGCTCGCCGGTGAGGTTGTTGTCCTTGTCCATCGGGGTCGCGGCCTCGGCGATGGCGTAGCGGTCTTCCTCATCGGCGGTGAGGTAGTCGATCTGGCCGGTGAGCTTGCCGTCGTCTACCTTCTGGTACGGCGTCTCAATAAAGCCGAACGGGTTCACGCGCGCGTAGGTGGCCAGCGCGCCGATCAGGCCGATGTTCGGGCCTTCCGGGGTCTCAATCGGGCACATGCGGCCGTAGTGGGACGGGTGCACGTCTCGCACCTCGATGCCGGCGCGCTCACGGCTCAAGCCGCCCGGGCCAAGCGCGGACAGGCGACGCTTGTGGGTCAGGCCGGACAGGGAGTTGTTCTGGTCCATGAACTGCGACAGCTGGGAGGTGCCGAAGAACTCGCGGATCGCCGCGGAGACCGGGCGCACGTTAATCAGGGACGTCGGGGTGATGGACTCCGCGTCCTGGGTGGTCATGCGCTCGCGCACGACGCGCTCCATGCGGGACAGGCCGACGCGGACCTGGTTCTGGATCAGCTCGCCCACGGTGCGCAGGCGGCGGTTGCCAAAGTGGTCGATGTCGTCGGTGTTGATCGGGATGATCTCGCCGGCCGGGGAGGTCATCTCGGTCTCGCCGGCGTGCAGGCGCACGAGGTACTCGAGCGTGGTGGCGATGTCCTCTTCGGTCAGCGTCATCAGACCGTCGTGGTCGCCGCCCAGGCCGAGCTTGCGGTTGACCTTGTAGCGGCCCACGCGGGCCAGGTCGTAGCGCTTGGCCTTGAAGAAGGAGTTCTCCAGCAACGACTGCGCCAGGTCGCGCGTCGGCTGCTCACCCGGGCGCTGCTTGCGGTAGATCTCCAGCAGCGCCTCGTCGGTGTTGGACACACCGTCGTTTTCCAGGGTGGACATCATGATCTCGGAGAAGCCGAAGCGCTCCGTGATCTGCTCGGTGGTCCAGCCCAGTGCCTTCAGCAGCACGGTGACCGGCTGGCGGCGCTTGCGGTCGATGCGCACGCCGACGGTGTCGCGCTTGTCCACGTCGAACTCCAGCCACGCGCCACGCGACGGGATGACCTTCACGGAGTGCAGCGGGCGCTCCGTGGACTTGTCGATGGTCTCGTCGAAGTACACGCCCGGGGAGCGCACCAGCTGCGAGACGACGACACGCTCAGTGCCGTTGACGATGAAGGTGCCCTTGTCCGTCATCAGCGGGAAGTCGCCGATGAACACGGTCTGGGACTTGATCTCCTGCGTGTCGTTGTTAATGAACTCCGCGGTCACGTACAGCGGCGCGGAGTAGTTGATGTCCTTGTCCTTGCACTCGTCGATCGTGTACTTCACGTCTTCGAAGCGCGGCTCGGACAGCGTCAGGCTCATGTTGCCGGAGTAGTCCTCGATCGGGGAGATCTCGTCGAGGATGTCCTCCAGGCCGGACGTGATGCGTGCATCGTCGCCGCGGTTGGCCTGCTCGCGCTCGCGCCACTCTTGCGTGCCGACGAGCCACGCAAAGGATTCGAGCTGCACATCAAGAAGCCCCGGGACGGTGATCGGCTCATTAATCTTCGCGAACGAGTAACGTTCGGGAGCCCCGGGGATATCAGCCATGTTCATGGTCTGGTCTGAGACTGCCAAGTTGGGTCCTTCCAGCACCTCTGGCGGAGGCTCACCGCACCGCGTCTGGCTTCGCGGCCCAGTGGCGTTTCCGCAGGATAAGTTAGCATTCGGTCTGCTTCGGAAGACCCGCCCCCAGAGACAACAAAATCACCTTGTCAAATCGGGTTTTTCCATTCCCGTTGCACAAGGCTCTCTATGCGTACTGGAGACGGCTTCCAGCGCAAAGAATAACCATAGAGTAATCTCCCCCGTTTGTAAAGGCTGCCCGATGCCGTCTGGGCGCCTCGTGCGGTTGCTGCCGGAAGCCTACCACCCGCCAACCGCGCGCGGTCAATCGCGACGCGCCGCACGCCCCGGCCGCAGCGCGCCCGCCAGGCCCGCAAGGGTCAGCGCCGCACCGACCCAGGCCAGCACGCGCCACAGCCCGCGGTCCGCAGCGGCGGTCTGCGCGTCAGCAACCTTCTGCACAAGCTTCTCGACGTCCTGCCGGTCCATCACCCCGTCATAGGTGACCACATTCTGCGCCCCGGTGCCCTCGGCGTCTGCGTAGTAGTCGTCCACCTTCTCGTCGATGCCCACGACAACGCCGGTCTCCTGGTCCACCAGGATCTCGCGCTCGGCGGCGTGGTGCAGGAAGGTTCGCTGCGGCTCGCCGTTGTCGTCCTCGAGCGTGAGCGTGTTGCGCGGGTCCGCGTAGCGCATGGCCACGTTCGTCGGTGCGATGTGCTGCGAGTAGCGGTACACCGTGCGCCCGGCGATCTCTTCCTCACCCGCGAACTCCGCAGGCGCCGCGCCGCGCAGCACCGGGTCGAAGACCTGGACGGTGTCCTGTGTCGCTGGGGCGGGGAAGGTCAACCACGCGCCGTCGATAGGCAATTGCGTTGCGGGCATACCCATGACCAAAAGCGCCTCCGCCGGCCCGGTCGCGGCACCCGTGACGCGATCCACGGCGTACGACCACGTCGACGCCGTGAGCAGGTCGTTGAAGTCCGAGCCGGACTCCCCCGCCCGTAGCGTGTCGCCCACGCGCACGCTCGCCGTGTCGGAATCGGACGGCTCCTGGATCTCCATGTGCAGCTGGCGCGTCACCGGCGCCGCCTCGCCGTCGCGGGTGCCGTTCGGGTCCGTGATGGTCCACGTGGCCTCCCCCAGCGCCAACGGCAGGCGGTTGCCGGAAAGCAGCACGTTCGGCGCCAACAGCCCCGCCACCACCAGTGCAGCACCGACGCCGGCGAGCAACACGGAAAGAATGCGGGAAGTGGGCAGCATGGTGGGTTACTTTACCGCACCCCAAACACGCGAAACCCCCGCCCGCCGGTTGATACCGGCGACGGGGGTGTCGTCGTCAAGCAAAAAGCTCTTACTTGAGGGTGACCTTTGCGCCAGCCTCCTCGAGCTTGGTCTTGGCAGCCTCGGCGTCGTCCTTGTTGGCGCCCTCGAGGATTGCCTTCGGAGCACCCTCGACCATTTCCTTGGCGTCCTTCAGGCCCAGGCCCGGAACCAGCTCGCGGACAACCTTGATCACGCCGATCTTCTTGTCGCCAGCGTCCTCGAGAACGACATCGAACTCGTCCTTCTCCTCAGCGGCAGCCTCGCCGCCAGCGGCCGGAGCGCCTGCAGCTGCAACAGCAACCGGAGCGGCTGCGGTCACGTCGAAGACCTCCTCGAACTCCTTCAGGAACTCGGAGAGCTCGATGAGGGTCATTTCCTTGAACTGCTCGATGAGCTCGTCCTTGGTGAGCTTAGCCATTGTGGCTTCCTTTCTGTTGTTGGGCGTTTACAGCCCGGATGTAAAAGAGTGTTTATGCGGCTTCCTGCTTGTCCTGCAGTGCAGCGACAAGGCGGGCCGTCTTGGATGCCGGAGCCTGGAACAGGCCGGCTGCCTTTGCCAAAGAGCCCTCGAATGCGCCAGCAAGCTTGGCAAGGGTGGTCTCGCGGTTGTCCATCTCGGCCAGAGCGTCGACCTGGGAAGCGTCCAGGACGTTGCCGTCCATGTAGCCGCCCTTGATCACGAACGCGTCGTGGTCCTTGTTGAACTTCTTCATCACCTTCGCAGCGTCGACAGCAGCGTCGCCCTTGATGAACGCGACGGCGGTCGGGCCGGTGAGAAGATCATCGAGACCCTCAATACCGTGCTCGTTTGCAGCGATCTTGATGAGGGTGTTCTTGGCGACGTGGTACTCGACATCGAAGCCCATATCGCCGCGCAGCTGCTGCAGCTGGCCGACGGTCAGGCCACGGTACTCAGTCAGCACGAGGGAATCCGCCTCAGCGAACTTCTCCTTCAGAACTGCAAGTTCCGCAGTGTTCTTCGGGTTTGCCATGACACACGCCTCCTTCCGATAACTTCATGTTGTTCAATCCGCCCGGAGCATCTTGCCTATCGACGTTCGCTTCGCGCGAAGCTGACGTCTATAAGCAAAAATGCCCCGTGCAGAAGCACGAGGCATACGTTGGAGTGTGCCGCGTTTCTCCTGCGTGGGTCGGCCCCGTAAGTGGAGCACCTTCGACTCCCTCACGAGAGTAACCGACGGTCTTCGGTGAAACTTGAGCTCGGCCTTTGCGGGCCGTTCAAACTTCGGTAGGGAATGCTAGCGGCTGGACGCGGGTTTAACCAAATCGCGGTTACGCGGGCTGGCGGTTACGGCGGCGGTTCTCCAGGATCTCGCCGAGCCTAGAGCCGTAGCGCGCCCAAATCGCGCCCTCTTCCGGAGTGAAACCGAGGTACTCGTCGAGGGTGAGATCCTCACTTCCGGGGGCGGATTCGTGCCAGGCATCCACCCAGTCATCGATGTCGCCCGGCTGCGCGGTGCCTTCCAGGCAGCGTTCCACAAACGTCTTAAACATCGATCCTCCTCCCTCGTTTGGCTTCTCCAATTTTTTCTCCGGTGATCGCGTCAAATACGCCGAGATGTATCCCCCGCAGGTTATAGCCCTCAATGTGGCCGTGTAAAGGGTCATACTCAAAGAGACGCTTTTCTTTGAGATCACGCCACCTGGGCGGACCGCTTCTACTCAGCCGCTCCAGTTTGTCCAAGAATCCCGGCCTCGGCCGCGGAATATAGCTCGCCATAGTTCCCTCCCCACCCGTTAGACGTTGTGGAGAGAGTTCCGGTTCCCTTGCTTTACGACGTGCTCCGCTCCACCTTCCGCAGCAATCTCGCCGCCACGACGAACAGGACGCAACCGCCGATCAGCGCCATGACGCCCACGCCAATGGCGAGGCCCGCCCAGAATCCGCCCGCGGTCGGCGACGTGTCCGCCGCCTGGCTGTCTGGCTGCGCGCCGGCTGCGTCGAGCGACGAGTGGATCCCGGTGCGGCTTCCGCCGGCGGGGTTGCGCGACGGAGCGTAATCGTCCGGCGAGGCTGGGGCTTCAGACGTTGCAGGGCTGCTGGTGGACCTCGCGGGCTTCGAGGACTTGAAGTCTTCCCGGGAGTCGGCGCTGGGCTTGCTTTTACTGGTTTGCTGGTTGCTGGGCTTGCTTGAGGGTTTGCTGGCTCGACTGCGTTCCGGCGCGCGCTGCGCCTGCGCCGCCGGTTTCGCGGAGGATGGCTCCGCTGCACGAGCCGGCGCAGCCTGAGCCGGCTCAGCCTGAGCCGGCGCAGCCTGGGCGGGTACCGGTTGCTGGGCGTGAGCGGCCTGGGCCGGCGCCGCCGGCGTTGCCAGCGTCGAAACAGCCCCTGAACCGCCTTTGCCGCCGTCGTTGGTCTTGCGCGCCAGCGGCGCGAGCGTGTCGCCGGCCTTCTTCAGCTCCTTTTCCAGCGAGCGGATGCCCTCCGCCAGCGCGCCTGGCAGCGTGAGCTTGCCCTTGCCGGCACTAGCCGCAGCGCCGGCGTCGCCGAGGCGGCCGTCGCGTGCGGCGGCGACGGCCTCGTCGCCCACGGCGAAGGTGGCCACCAGGTCCTCGGAGAAGTCCTCGCCGGAGGCGGACGTGCCGGCGAAGGTGAACGTGGCGGTGTACACGCCGGGTTCGGTGAACCCGAAGCCTTGGTGGTCGTGCGCGTTGACCGGGTACTCAAGTTGCTTGGAGGCGTCGCCGGAGTCCAGCTCCACGCGCAAACCCCGCAGGTCCTCGTGCCAGGTGTAGATGCGACCGGGCCCGGACACGTCGCGCATGGACACTGTGACCTTCGAACCTTGCGACAGCGCGTCGGCACCCACCCGGGTGGTGGAAAAACCCAGCCAAGGCAGGTTCTTCTCCTGCGCCTGCGGCAGGATCCACATCGCCTCAGGCGGCTCCGGGAAGCTTTCGCGCGCGCCTTCCGGCAGCGTCTTCTTGGCCGCGTCGGGCACGGCGAAAATGAAGCTGCCGGATTCGCGTTTGGCCTGGTTGTGGGGGTCGGAGTCGTCGATAAGCATTGCGCCTATCGACGACCCTTCGGCCACCAACGCCATATCCATATGTCCGGCCTCGATGAGCTTGCGCCGGTCCTCGGCCGCGGCGGAACCGGTGCTCGTGGGCGTTGGCGCGGTCGTGGACGTGGGCGGCGACGTGGGCGGCGACGTGGGCGGCGACGTGGGCCGCGACGTGGGCCGCGGCGCGGGCTTCGGCGACGGCTTCGCGCTCGTCGTCGGGCTGGCGGTGGTGGTTTCCTCCGTGGTGTTGGGGGTGCGCAGGTCGGTGGTGGTGCCCTCGGGGAGGCCGACGGTGGTGTCGTCGCCGACGAGCCAGTACTGGGTCACCGGCTCGGAGCGCTCCACCCCGCCGCCTTTGAGCTCGGCGCGGCCCTGCCAGGTCATCTCGTAGATGCCTGGTTCGGAAAATGTCCAGGTGAAGTGGCCGTGGCCGCCGACGTCGTAGGTGATGGTGCGCATGTCCTCGTCTGCGGAGCTAAACAGCCGCTCCGGGTCACCCACGCGCGAGGAGAAAAACACGTTGACGTCGCCGGGGCCGTCCATCTCCACCAGGTCGAAGTGCATGACGTCGTCGACGAAGTTGTCCGGGATGTCGCCCGCCTCGTGCGCGGGGTCGAACGCGCCCAGGCCCGACCAGATGGGCCGCCAGCTGTCGGTCCAGTCCGCGGACTGCGGCGCGGCCCACACGGTGCTGCCGGGCTCGCCGAGGAAGTCCAAGGAGCCGTCCTCAGGCACGGTCAAGGTGGACACGTCGTTGCCGTCGGCATCCGCGTCCGGGGCGAGGCGGAAGCAAACCTTTTCCTGGTCGGTGACCTGCTGGCCGTCCACTGCCATCACGGTGAGCTTGTCGTTTTTGTAGGTGCCGTAGAGCGCGTCGTTGTGGGAGTGGTAGAGCAGTTTGCGCCCGGCGCACGGGTGGTCGATCTTCCCCAGTTCCACGCTGTGGCCCGGGTCGCCGGGGTTGTGCTCCGAGGCCTGCGCCAGCGGCGCGGCCACGAGCGTGAGCACTGCTGCGGCTGCTGCTGCGACGAATCGCTTCACCGTTTCACCCCCTGAAGCCAGCCGGCCAGCGCACCGCGCTTCGGGGCGAACAGCCAGCTCAGCGCGAAGATGGCGGTCACGGCCAAAACGATGGTCGCGCCCGTGGGCGAGTCGTAGGACCACGCCAGCCACACCCCCATCACGCTGCCGGCCACGCCGAACGCGGCGGCGATGCACATCATCGCGCCCAGCTTGTCCGTGAACAGGCGCGCCGCGGCGGCCGGGGTGATCAGCAGGGCCACCACCAGGATGTTGCCCACCGTCTGCACCGCCAGCACCACTGCAAAAGTCACGCACAGGTACAGCGCCAGATCCAGCGCGGCGACCGGCAGGTTCATCGCCCGGGCGGTCTCCCGGTCCAGTGCCACCGCTGTGAGCCACGGGCGAAGCGCCACCACCACGGCCACGATCAGCGCGCCGGCGACGGCGTGGACGGCCAGTGTGGCGGAGCTGACGCCCGTCAGCGAGCCGAACAGGAACGAGCTGACGGAGGCGGTGTAGCCCTCCGCACGGGAGATCACCACCAGGCCGAAGGCGAACGCGGCGGTGAACACGATGCCGATCACGGAGTCCTCTTTAATGGTGCGCCGCTGCGACATCACCGCGATCAACACCGCGACGATCGCGCCGGCCACCGCCCCGCCCAGCAGCACGGAGACCTGCCACGCAAACGCCACCGCGATGCCCGGAAAGACGGCGTGCGCCACCGCGTCGCCGATAAAGGCCATGCCGCGCAGCACCACAAAACAGCCCACCACCGCGCACAGCACCGCCGCGATTACCGCGGCCGCCAGCGCGCGCGGCAGAAACGCCAGCTGGGGGTTGGCCATGTCGGCCAGGAATTGCACAAACGAAATCTCAGGCACGGGTAGCCTCCAAATGCGCTCGCACGCCGCGCAGCCACGGCGAATCCTCGTCGACGGAGAAGGTGCGGGTCCACGGGGCGTCGTCGTTAAGCTCATGCGTCGCGGCATCGGCGACGACACCGCGGTTGAACAGCACCAAGCGGTCGCAGGAATCGATGGCCTCGGCGATGTTGTGGGTGGACATGACAACGCCGAGCCCCCGGTCCACCAGGCGGCGGAACAGCCGCAGCAGATGCTCGGTGGTGGGGATGTCCAGGCCGGTAAACGGTTCGTCGAGAAGCAGCATGCCCGGTCGCCGCACCAGGGCGCGCGCGATGAGCACACGCTGGCGCTGGCCGCCGGACAGGTCGTGGATTGGGCGCGCGGCCAGGTCGGTCAGATTGACCATCGCCAAAGCTCGCTCGGCGGCGCGGTGCTCGCGCTCGCCAGCGCGGTGCCACCACGGGCGCTGGCCCAGGGTGGCGTTGAGCGTGGCGTCATAGACGTCGATGGGGAAATCCCAGGCCACGTTGTGCGCCTGCGGCACGTACCCCACCACCTTGCGCACCGGACGCCTGCCAGCGGAGACCGTCCCCGCGTCCGCGGGGATAAGGCCCAGCACCGCGCGCATGAGGGTGGTCTTGCCCGCGCCGTTTGGCCCGAGCAGGCCGACGAACTCGCCGCCGCGCAGCGTGAGGTCCACCCCGCGGAACACGTCGCGGCCCGGATACGACACCGCCAGGTCGCGCACCTCAATCCTTCTCATCGGCGGCCCCGCACAACAAACAGCGCAATCAAGGCGAGAAGCAGCACGCCCGCACCCGCCAGCAGTCCGATTTTCAGGCCGTTGTTCTGCTGCTCCGCGCCAGCCTGCCCCTCAGCCCGAAACTCACCGAACTGGGCATCCGCCGCCTCCGCCGGGTCAACACCCACGGCGATGCGCACGACCTGCTCGTCGGTGTGCACGGTGCCGTCTTGGTCCTCCACCGTCGCGCGCACCCCCACCAGGTGAGCGCCCGGCTCGGTGAACACCCAGTTGGCGTGGGTGTGCGTGTTCGGCTCCACCCACATCGACTGCGTGCCGGGCTCCTGCTCGTTCCACAGCTGCTGCGGCTCGTGGAACCCGCCGGGCTGGACAAACAGGGAGAACTGGCCCGGGCCCTCGTGTCCGCCGAACTCCAGGCTCATCCCGTTGGCGGAGCGTTCCAGAAGCGATGGCGCCTGCGAGTTCCACCCCAGCCACGGCACGCCGGCGACCTCGGTCTGCGGGATCACCCACACCTCGGCCCCCGGCTTCGCGCCGGTGAACGCGAACTGGTCGGTCTCCGGCAGGGTCTGCTTCGCGCCGTCGCCGACGGCGAAGACCACGTCCTCGAGGTGGCGCCACACGGGCGTGTCCTGCGTGTCGTCGCGCACCAGGAACTGCATTTTTCCGTCGGCGAAGACGGGCCCCAGGTCCGCGTGACCGGCGTCGATGACGGCGCGCTCGCCCAGCGGGGCGACCTGTTCGTCGGCGCCGACGACCTGCTGCAACGCCGGGTCGTTGTCCGGCACCTGCGCGGCAGCGACGGGTGCGGCCGCGATCATTGCGGCGGTGATAATGGCGGGAATCTTCATGGTTGTCCTTTCAAACATTTGCTTATCGACGCCCCATTGGCCCGCACCAGATCCACATACGTCTGCGCAGGCCCCTCCCCCGGCGGGTCCAAGGTGTCGCCCCAGATCGGGCACACCTCAACCCCGTGCGAGGCAGCGGTTTCGTTCAAAACGGGCGTTTCGTCTTCCTCGCCGTGCTCGACGAACACGGCCGGCACGCCCAGGTTGTCCAGCGTGCGCGACAACGCCATCAGATCGCGCGGGCTCGGCTCCACGCTCGGATTCGGGGTGACAAACCCGGCCACGCGCAGCCCGTAGGCGCGCGCCAGGTAGGCGTAGCCGTGGTGGGTGGTGACCAGGTTGCGGTTGGTCTCCGGGACCTGGTCGAACTGTTCGCGCACCTCCTGCGCCACCTGCTTGAGCTGAGCGCGGTAGCGCTCCGCGTTGTCGGCGTACGCGCTGGCGTGGCGCGGATCCGCCGCGGACAGCTCGTCGCGCACCACCTGCACCACCGCATCCATCGCGGCCGGGTCGTGCCAGATGTGCGGATCCAGCTCGCCGTGGACGTGGCGGCCCAGCACCGCCTGCGGCAGCAGGTACGTCTCCTCGCCCGGGTCGCCGAGAAAGCGGAACTCGCGCTGCGGCGGGATCGGCTGCAGCGTCTTCGAGGGCACCACGACCACCGTGCCCGCGGGGTCCAGGTCGCCCTCGTCGTCCGTGCGCAGGGTCAGCTGCGTGTTGTCGTTGTCGGCGACCGTGGCGATGTCCACGTGCCCGCGCTCCACCGCATGCTTGCCCGGGGCGGCCTGGGCCGGGTCCTGCCCCACCACGAGGGTGACCGTCTGCTCCGTCTGACTGCGCACCGGCGCGTCCACCGCGTCGCGCACTGAGGCGCGAAGCTTCAGTTCGTACACGCCGGGGGCGGAAAAAGCCCAGCTGACGTGGGTGTGCGCGTCCACTGGCAGCGTGGTGGCGCCACCCGTGGAGTCAAACAGCAGCTCCGGGGTGCCAAAGGTGCCGAGGATGAAGGCGGAGGCGGTGCCGGGGCCGGAGGCGTCGACAAGCTCAAGCTCCGCCACCGCCGTGCGCGGCAGATCCGCCGCAAACCGCAACCCCAGCCACACCGTGTCCAGGCTCGCGTCCTCCACCAGCGGAATCGGCGCGTAGCCGAAGCGCTGCGTCTGCTCCGCCAGCGCCACCACCCGCGCCTGCGGGCGCGCCGTCGCATCAATCGTGCGGGTCAGCGCCTGCGGCTCCAGCAACAACCCGTTGGTAAACACCGCGTCCGCGTACGCGATATCGCGCGTGTTGTGCAGCGTCGGCTCGTACGAGTGCGGGTCGGCGCCGCGGCGCATCAGCGTCTTGACCTCGGCGTTATCGCCGGCGACGTTGCGCACGACGTCCGCAAGAATGCTTGTCGACGCCACCACGTTCAGCCCCTCCTCCGCCGGAGCCTGCGCGCACCCCGCGAGCCCGGCAGCGAGCGCGCACGCGGCAAGCGCCCGCGCACGCGTCACCGCTTCGCCCCCGCGAGCAGCTTGCGGCGCAACGCCGTGTCCAGACAGCACATCGCCGCGCCAAACACCGCCACGCCGAGGCCGAGGACCGCGAACGGGACAGTCATCACCGTCGTACCGGTCTCCGCGAGAGCGTCAGGGCGCTGCTCGGGCTCCGGTTGGGGCTGAGCTTCGGCCGGGGCCGGCTTGGCTTCTTGCTTCGGGGCTTGCTTTGGAGCCTGCTTCGGGGCCGAGCTTGTCGACGCCTTGCTCGCCGGCGCCGCAGGTGCTGCGGGTGCGGCTGACGTTGCGCTCGCCTCAGAAGTTGTCGCCTGCGCCGGTGCTGCGGGCGCCGCTTCACCGTCGCCGACAACCCAGGTGTATGTGGCCTCGTTCGAGCTCGAGCCGCCGCCCTCCGCCACAACGCGCATCTGGTAGGTGCCGGGCGCGGTGAACAGCCAGTTCGCGTGCACGTGCGCCGGCTCTTCCTGGGCGATGACCGCACCGGATTCCAAACGCGTCGCACCGCCCTCAAGCACCGCATCCAGCGAGCCGAAGCTGCCCGTCTGGAACAGGTACACCTCGCCGGGGCCGGTGACCTCGACGAACTCCAGGTCAATCGCGCCGACATCGCGCGCGCCCTGCGTGTCCCAACCCGGCCAAATCAGATCCGAGCGCTGCGTCTGCGGCAGCAGGTATCCGGCCTTGCCGATCTCCGGGACCTCGGCGGTGCGATCGGTGTACGCATCCTTGCCGACGAC
Organism: Corynebacterium sp. ACRPZ; assembly: GCF_022346205.1. Lineage (NCBI taxonomy): Bacteria > Bacillati > Actinomycetota > Actinomycetes > Mycobacteriales > Corynebacteriaceae > Corynebacterium > Corynebacterium sp. ACRPZ. The sequence continues at coordinate 148,851 of NZ_JAKRMR010000004.1, read as the reverse complement.
TAACTCCACGTCTTCCGGCGCCCTCCGCACGTGGGTGCCGGTGGCGTCCTCCTTCAGGTCCAGGGTGAGCTCGCCGCCGTCCGCGGTGACGTTGAACGCGTCGATGTGGCCGCGATCCAGGCGTTCAACCTGTGCGCTTGCTGGGGTGACGCCAAGCAACGCGAGTAGAAACACCGCCAAGCTAATGAAAACTTTTTTCAACACTTAATGGAGATTAGTTTCAATAGCGTTTGGCGCGGGAACGCTACCCCCATCACGGGGAAAACGCAAGGGTCTTCCCCGGCTGTGGACAACTTTGGGGCTGGTGTGGCGAGTTGTCCACAGATTTCGGTTCGGGGGTTGTGTGGGGTTGCGTTGTGTTTAGTGTTCGTGGCATGAACCCGTTCGACGCATTCATTCAGGCGATGGCCGCAGCATCCATGGAGACACTGCGGCACTTCGACCTGTCTGTTGCGCTGGGCGCCGGGATGGCGCCGGATCGGGCACGGGCGTGGGACGCAATGCAGAAGGTGTACTACGGGCCGACCAAGTTCACCCGCAAACAAGCTGTGGCAGCACAGAAGGCCCGCGGGTTCTCCCTGGACGAGCTCGCGCTGATCGAACGCCGCGTCGGGGGCGTGAAAGATCTTGGTGAGCGGTGGCGGCTGCGCCTCGCCTTGCTGGACGTCACCGGCGGATACCGCGCGATCGAACGCGCCGCACGAGAGCTGGTGCCCCGCGACGATGACACCCCGAAAAAGCAACAGGTCGCGTTCTCCGCACCGAGAAACGGCCGGGCGCGCATCACCATCGACACCACCGACCGCAAAGCCGCAGACCTCGAGCACCGCCTGCGCCAAGACATCGACGCCACACAGCCGGCCGCAGCCCAGATGGAGGAGGCGTTTTGGCGCATCGTCGAAGGCAAAACCGGCGGGGTCGTCGCCGCGGCACCACGCCCGATCGTGATGGTGCCGATTTCGGAGCACGCGCGCATCATGGCGGGTGACGGCGACGACGTCATCCTCACCTTGACTGACGGCACCACCATGACCGGGGCGGAGTACATGCAGCAAGAGTTCGGCGACACCTTGGAGGTTGCCGCCTTCCACCCGGAGGAAGGCGCGGTGAACCTCTACGACACCGAGCGCTTCGCCAACCAGAAACAACGCGACCTCGCCTGCATGGTCTCACCCGTGTGCGCCTTCCCAGGCTGCAGGCACGGGGCGTTGGGCTCCGAGATCCACCACGTGGATGCGTGGAAACACGGCGGCTACACCAACATGAACAACCTCGTGCCGCTGTGCCGCTACCACAACCGGGTCAACGACGACGACCCCTGGCGCAAGAGCCGCGGCCGCATCACCATGATCAGAGGCGCACCCTGGTGGATCTCACCGCGGGGATACCACCTGAGAAACACCGACCGCGGAGCACTCGACCAACTCTTCGGACCCCGAAGCACACCCCTGCCCTAACAACGCGAAACGCCGCCGCCCAACAACGGACGACGGCGATTCGGCGCGCGCGAAAGAAGACGAACTACTTGGTGGCGTAGTTCTTCTCCACGGAGGTGTCCACCGGAACACCCGGGCCCTGGGTAGCGGAGACGGTGATCTTCTTCAGGTAGATGCCCTTGGCGGACGCCGGCTTCAGGCGGATGACCTCGTCGAGCAGCGCGCCGTAGTTCTCAGCGAGCTGCTCCGGGGTAAACGACGCCTTGCCGATGATGGCGTGCAGGTTGGACGCCTTGTCCACGCGGAAGGCGATCTTGCCGCCCTTGGAGTCGGCGACAGCCTTAGCCACGTCCGGGGTGACGGTGCCGGTCTTCGGGTTCGGCATCAGACCACGCGGGCCCAGCACGCGGGCGACGCGGCCGACCTTGGCCATCTGGTCCGGCGTAGCGATAGCCACGTCGAAGTCGATGGTGCCTGCGTTGATCTGCTCGATCAGCTCGTCGGTGCCGACGATGTCCGCGCCAGCCTCCTGCGCCTTGGTTGCGTTCTCGCCCTCGGCGAAGACAGCGACGCGGACGGTCTTACCGGTGCCGTGCGGCAGGTTGACGGTGCCGCGAACCATCTGGTCGGCCTTGCGCGGGTCGACGGACAGGCGCATTGCAACGTCGATGGTTGCGTCGTACTTGTCGGAGGAGGTCTCCTTCGCAAGCGTGACGGCGTCGAGCGGGTGGTAGAAGCTGTCGCGGTCGACCTTCGCCAGCTGCTCGATGTAGTGCTTGGACTTCTTAGCCATGTTGGGTTCCTTTCAGGAGCTGTGGTTTGCGGGCCTGGCTAAAGGCCCTTCCACGCGAAGCTTTTTACTTCTCGACGTCAATACCCATGGAACGGGCGGTACCAGCGATGATCGCAGCACCTGCCTCGATGTCGCGGGCGTTGAGGTCGTTCTTCTTGGTCTCGGCGATCTCCTTGCACTGCTCCCAGGTGACCTTGCCAACCTTGTCAGTGTGCGGGACGCCGGAGCCCTTCTTCAGGCCTGCAGCCTTCAGCAGCAGCGACGCTGCCGGCGGGGACTTCAGGATGAAGTCGAAGGAGCGGTCTTCGTAGACCGTGATCTCCACCGGCACGATGTTGCCGCGCATGGACTCGGTTGCGGCGTTGTAGGCCTTGGTGAACTCGACGATGTTGACGCCGTGCGCACCCAGGGCCGGACCGACCGGCGGGGCCGGGTTGGCCATGCCTGCTTCGATCTGCAGCTTGATCAGGCCGGTGACCTTCTTCTTTGCCATCGCAGTACCTCCTAGTTACAGCACCCGCAGCCACGATGAGCTGCCGCGGGGCTTCCGGATGCCGGGGGTAGACCCAGCCACCGGGGATTTACAAGAATTGAAAACGTCGCGCGTGCGTGCACGCGCGACGAATTAGGATACGCCGTGAGGACGTCGAGAAGCAAAACGCTCCTACATGATGCGCTCGATCTGGTCGGCGGTCAGCTCCACCGGGGTCTCGCGGCCGAAGATGGACACCAGCGCCTCGATCTTGCCGGTCTCCGGGTCGATCGCGTTGATGGTGGCGGACACGCTCGCCAGCGCGCCGGAGAGGATCGTGACAGCCTCGCCAACCTTGTAGTCGTGCGCGAGCTTCTTCGGCGCCTCTTCCTCCGGCATCGCCACGACGGTCTCGCCCTCGGCGTTGACCTCCGGCTTCGCGCCGGTTGCGGCGGACTTGGGAAGCAAGAACTTTGCGACGTCCCGGTGCTTCACCGGCGTCGCATTACCCTCGTTGCCCACGAACGAGGTCACACCCGGGGTCTCGCGGACCACGGACCAGGCAGCATCGTTCATGTCCATGCGCACGAGCACGTAGCCCGGCAGAAGCTTACGCTTGACCAGCTTCTTCTTGCCGTCCTTGTTCTCGATGGCCTGCTCGATGGGCACGACAACCTCGTAGATGGAGTCCTCGACCTCGAGGGTCTGGGAGCGCATCTCCAGGTTGGTCTTTACCTTGTTTTCGTAGCCGGAGTAGGACTGGATGATGTACCAGTCGCCCGGCTGCTTCTTCAGCTCGCGGGTGTACTCGCGCAGGCGGCGCTTGTACTCGCTGTCGGAATCGGCGTCTGCCTCGGCGCCGGTGTCGCCCTCGGCGGCCTCGATGGTGTTCAGGTCGGTCTCCTGGACCGGCTCCTCCACCGCGCCCTCGGCTGCGGCGTCGGCGCTACTGTCGCTCTCCTCGTCGGAGGAGTCACCGCCTTCGGTGCCGGCCGGGTCGTCGTCGCCGCCGTTCAGGGCCGGGTCGGTGGACGGCTGCACGGGCGCGCCCTCGTCGATCATTTCCTGCTCGTTGTTCTCGATTGCGCCTTCAACGTCTTTGTTTGCCTCAGTCATGGGTGTGTCTCCTCATCCGTCGAAACGTGTGCGCCCCAGGGTACCGGGGCAAAAATTATCCCGCCCTCCTCGGCGTCCGAGGCGGCGGGAAAAGTTTGTGCGCGTTGAATTGTACCTAGCGGATGAAGATCCAGCGAATCAGCCAGGATGCCAGCGCGTCGGTGCCCCACACGAAGATGGTCAGCACGATCAGGAACGCGAACACGATGAGGGTGTAGTTGAGCATCTGCTTGCCGGTCGGCCAGATGACTTTGTTCATCTCGGAGACGACTTCACCCGGGAAGGCGGCGACGCTGGAGCCGTCCTTCTCGTCCGCGTCGTCGGCGACGGGGGCACGCTTCGCTTCGTAGCCCTCGGAGGAAACGGGAGAAGCCCCACGCAGCTGACGCTTGCCGGTCGGCTGTGCGGGGTTTTGACCGTTGGGGTTAGTCACAAAAACTCCTCCAGGTTGTTTTGGCAGGGGCGACAGGACTCGAACCTGCAACCTACGGTTTTGGAGACCGTTGCGCTACCAATTGCGCCACGCCCCTAGGGCACTCGTTCAAGTGCGCCTAACCCTACCACGGTCACCTTTCAGCTCCCGTTTGAGGTGAGTAGCGATGGAGAGAATTGAACTCTCGACACAGCGATTATGAGTCGCTTGCTCTACCACTGAGCTACACCGCCCTGGTGCTCGCCGGGCCAAAAGGCCCTAGCAAACAACAGAGCCCCCTGACAGAATCGAACTGTCGACCTTTTCCTTACCATGGAAACGCTCTGCCGACTGAGCTAAGGGGGCACAGCCTCTGTGTTGTGGATCTTCGCTTTCGCTCTGACCCGCTCCGTTGAAGCCTTGGAAAGATTAACCTGATGTTGTTTTCAAACACAAATCGCCAGGCAGTTGCGGGTTTTTTAGGCGGTTACGGTGCGCACTTTAGGCGTCGTGAAGCAATTGCTTAACGACGAAACCCCGCCGGTGAAACCGACGGGGTTTGTGTGTGGTGCCAGGTAGAAGATTCGAACTTCTGAAGGCAATGCCGGCGGATTTACAGTCCGCTCCCTTTGGCCGCTCGGGCAACCTGGCGAGCACGTTCAAAGTGCGGGATTTACTCTACAACACGCTCCCGCGATCGGTGCAAATCGGCAGGTTAACCGACCCGTTCGACGGTCATGCGGGTCATGGTGCGAAGCGCTTCGCGGGCGGGGCCTTCCGGCAGGGCGTCGAGTTCGCGCTCCACTGTCTCCACGTAGCCGCGCACCGTCTCCAGGGCGCGCTCGCGCCCGCGGGTTTGGCCGAGGAGTTCCAGGGCGCGGGCGACGTCGGCGTCGTCGGTGAGCGGGCCGGTGAGCAGGCCGCGCAGCTCCTCGCCGGCGGGCGAGTCCTCCTTCAGCGCGTAGAGCACCGGCAGGGTGAACACACCCTCGCGCAGGTCGGTGCCGGGGGTCTTCCCGGACTGCTCGGGGTCGGAGAAGATGTCGATGATGTCGTCGACGATCTGGAAGATCATGCCCACCGCGTCGCCGATGCGGGAGCAGCGCTCCACCACCTCGTCGGAGGCGCCGGCGTGGCGCGCGCCCAGGTAGGCGGCGGAGGAGATGAGCACACCGGTCTTTTCCTCGATGACCTTCAGGTAGTGCTCCACCGGGTCCGCCGCGCCCGTGCCGTCCGCGCCGACGGTTTCGCGCATCTGGCCGGTGACCAGCTCGGAGAAGGTGTCCGCGAAGTGGGCCACGGTGTCCAGGTCCATCAGGCTCATCTGCCGCGACGCGTGGGCGAACAGGATGTCGCCGGCGAGGATGGCCACGGTGTTGGTCCAACGGGTGTTGGCGGATTCCACGCCGCGGCGGCGCTCGGCTTCGTCCATGACGTCGTCGTGGTAGAGCGTGGCTAGGTGCACCATCTCGGTCGCCGCGGCGCCGCGGATGACGTTCTCAGCGCCGGGGTTCGGCCCGAACTCGCTGCACAGCAGCGCCATCATGGGGCGGAAGCGTTTGCCGCCGGCTTTGGCCAGGTGGGTGACTTTGTCGGTGAGGAAGCTCTCCCCGCGGGAAAGTTCCGTAATCAGCAGCTCCTCCACCGCTTCGAGCCCGGTGTTGAGCCGGGTGTTGAGCGCGTCGTCGCCCAGGTCCAGGTTGAATCCGTGGCGCGGTGACGGAGTGGTGCCGTACGTCATAGATAACGTCCTTGCAGGTTGGATGGGCCCATGTGTAACGCACTAACCGTAGCCCAATTACCCCGCCGGGTGCACTTGCGGGTGGCGCTGGCAGAATGTGGCGCGTGAGTGAGTTGTTCGACCTCGTCGTTGTGGGCGCAGGCCCTGCGGGTTCCGCCGCCGCGATCGCCGCGCAAAGGGCCGGCATGAGCACCCTGCTTCTCGACGCGCAATCCCCCCGCCGCGACAAAACCTGCGGGGACGGGCTCACGCCGCGCGCCGTCGATACGCTTGTGCGCCTGGGGCTGGAGGTGCCCGCGTACCGCAACAAAGGGCTGAAGCTGCACGGCTTCGGCGGCGATGTGGTCGCGCCGTGGCCGCGCGGCGAGGGGTCCGCGTCCCCGCGCGCGAGATTCGACGCGATGCTTGTCGACGAAGCTTCGCTCGCCGGCGCCACCGTCCGCCACAACTGCGCCGCGACGGGGGTGCGTTTCAGCGGTTCCGCGATCAGCGCGGTGGAGACCGAGCAGGGGGTGGTCCGCGCCCGCTGGGTGATTGTCGCGGACGGGGTGCGCTCCCCCTTCGGCAAGCTGCTGGGGCGTACGTGGCACCGCGGGCAGGTCTACGGTATCGCGGCGCGCTCCTACTGCACGTCTCCGTATGCGGACGAGCCGTGGATGCACTCGCACGTGGAGCTCCGCGACGCCGACGGGGTGATCCAGCCCGGCTACGGCTGGATCTTCCCACTCGGCGACGGCACCGTGAACCTCGGCTGCGGCGCACTGTCCACGGACGCGCGCCCGGCGAAGGTGAACACGAAGAAGCTGCTCGCCCTGTACGCCTCGCAGCAGCGCGAGGCGTGGCAGCTCGGCCCAGAACAGGCCGTGGCCTCGGCGCTGCTGCCGATGGGCGGGGCGGTGTCCAACGTGGCGGGCCCGAACTGGGCGCTGATCGGCGACGCGGCGGCGTGCGTGAACCCGCTCAACGGCGAGGGCATCGACTACGGACTGGAAACGGCGGTCGCCGCCGTCGAGCTGATCGCAGGCGGCGGCGACCTGACGCTCGCGTGGCCGGCGCTTCTGCGCGAGCACTACGGCGAGGCGTTCACCCTGGCCCGCACCCTGGCGCGTCTGCTCACCTACCCGCAGTTTTTGCCGCTGGCGGGACCGGTGGCGCTGCGCGGGCTGGGCGGGCGTTACCTCATGCCGGTGGCGGCGCGGCTGATGGGCAACCTCGTGGCTGAGGAGGACACGGACCTCGTCGCAAGGCTGTGGCGTATGGCCGGTAAGGGCGCGCGGGCGGTGTCGGGCGACCAGCCGCTTTGGGACGTGCGCTAGGCAGGCTTGACCGCGCTGTGCAGCGCGACAATACCGCCGGTGAGGTTCTGCCAGCCAGCATCGGCCCAACCGTTGGCGTTGATCGCCGCGGCGAGCTCCTCCTGGCCCGGCCAGGCGCGGATGGATTCGGCGAGGTACTCGTAGGCCTCCGCGTTGGAGGAAAACAGCTTCGCCAGCGCTGGCACCGCCAGCGGCAGGTACTCCTTGTACAGGGTGCGGAAACCCGGCACCACGGGGGTGGAGAACTCGTTGACGGCCAGACGCCCGCCCGGCTTGGTCACGCGCGCCATCTCGCGCAGGCCCGCCTCGAAGTCGTGGACGTTGCGCAGGCCGTAGGAGATGGTCACCGCGTCGAAGGTCTCGTCGGCGAACGGCAGGTGCATCGCGTCGCCGACGACCTTGGGCACGTCGCGGTCCTTGCCGGCGGCGAGCATGCCCTGGGAAAAGTCGCAGGCCACCACCCACGCGCCGGACTTGCCCAGCTCCACGGTGGACACGGCGGTGCCGGCGGCCAGATCGAGCACGAGCTCGCCGGGCTTTAAGTCCAGGCGCTCGCGGGTGCGACGTCGCCAGTACTTGTCCAAGCCGAACGACAGCACGGTGTTCGTCGTATCGTACTTCGCGCCGACATCGTCGAACATCCCCGCGACGTCGAAGGGCTTTTTCTCCAGATCCGCTTTGGCCATGGTGCGCAAGTCTACTTTGCCACCCACAAACGGAGGCCGTACGACAACTCAACACTTGCAAGTTCGGCGCGCCGAACTTTATTATTCGCCGGTATGGGACTTGATGACTCCAACATGGGCGCATGGCTCGAAGCCATCGCATTGTTCGAGACCGCACGCGAAGGCGACTACCTCGCGTCCGCGCGGCTCGTGCGCTCGAGCGCCAACCCGGAAGACGTCACGCTCAACCTGATGCGGCTGCTCGCCGTCTACCTGCGCGACGAATCCCCGGAAAAGCTCGACCGATTCATTGCCACGTCCCACCGCGTCGGCCCGCCGCCGCTTCTCTAACCGCACGGAAAAGAACACAGAAGAACACGGAAAGAAAAGGACCAACATGCTGAAATCCAAGGTGCTCGCACTCGCCGCCACGGCTGCGCTAGCCGCCGGCCTGGCAGGCTGTTCGCAGGACAGCACCGACGCCGCAGGCGGCAAAGACACCCCCGTGGTACTCACCACGTTCACGGTGATCCAGGACATCGCTTCGAACGTCGCCGGCGACCACCTGCGGGTGGAGTCCATCACCAAACCCGGCGCGGAAATCCACGGCTACGAGCCCACCCCGGGCGACATCTCGCGCGCCTCCGACGCCGACCTGATCCTGGACAACGGCATGAACCTGGAAAACTGGTTCTCCCAGTTCGTCGCCGACCTGGACGTGCCCCACGCCGTGGTCAGCGAAGGTGTCGACCCGATCGACATCGCGGAGGACGCCTACGCCGGCAAGCCCAACCCGCACGCCTGGATGAGTCCGGTGAACGTGCAGAAGTACGTGGACAACATCGTCGACGCGTTCAGCGAACTCGACCCGGAGCACGCCGATGATTTCAAGGCCAACGGCGAAACATACAAGCAGGAACTGCAGGCTGTGCAAGACGAGCTGGAAACCAAGCTCGCCGCTGTCCCCGACAAGCAGCGCGCCTTGGTCACCTGCGAAGGTGCGTTCTCCTATCTGGCTCGCGACGCGAAGTTGACCGAGCGCTACATCTGGCCGGTCAACGCTGAGCAGGAAGCCACCCCGCAGCAGATCGCCGGCGCGATCGAGTTTGTGAAGGAAAACAACGTCCCGTCTGTGTTCTGTGAATCCACGGTCTCTAACGCGCCGATGATGCAGGTCGTGAAGGCCACCGGCGCGGAGTACGGCGGCACCCTCTACGTCGATTCGCTTTCTGAGGAAAACGGTCCGGTGCCGACCTACCTGGATCTGATTCGCCACGACACGAAGGTGATCATCGACGGTTTGAACGGGGGCAAGCAGTGATCCCCGCAATCGCGGTTGACGATGTTGCGGTGCGCTACGGCGACGTCGTCGCGCTCGACGGCGCAACTTTGAGCGTCCAACCAGGCCGTATCTGTGGGCTGATCGGGATGAACGGCGCGGGCAAATCCACGCTACTCAAGGCGATCATGGGGTTGGTCAAGCCGGATCGCGGCACGGTTCGTATCAACGGCATCGACCCCATGCGCGCCCGCAAGACGCAGGTGCTGGGCTACGTCCCGCAGAGCGAGGACGTGGACTGGCAGTTCCCGGTCACAGTGCGTGATGTGGTCATGATGGGCCGCTACGGCCACATGGGCTTTACCCGCCACGCGCGTGCGGAGGACATTGCGGCTGTGGATCGCGCGCTTGAGCGCACCCACCTTGAGTCGTTCGCAGACCGCCAGATCGGTCAGCTTTCGGGTGGCCAGAAGAAGCGTGCCTTCATCGCCCGCGGTATCGCTCAGGGTGCGAGCATCATGCTTCTCGACGAACCCTTCGCCGGCGTGGACAAACATTCCGAGGCCACCATCACTGAGCTGCTGCGTGACCTCGCGGCAGAAGGCACCACTATTTTTGTGGTGACGCACGACCTGGTTGCCTTGCCCCAGCTCGCGCCGGAGACAGTGCTGTTGAACCGCCGGGTGTTGATGCACGCCCCGACTGAAGTGGTGTTAGAGCCGGACAATTTGGTACAGGGCTTCGGTATGGGGGTGTCAGCATGATTGCGCTGCTTACGGAGCCGTTTGGGTACGAGTTCATGATGCGTGCGCTTGCGACCTCGCTGGTGGCGTCGATTGTCTGCGCGCTGTTGTCGTGCTGGCTGGTGTTGGTTGGCTGGTCGCTGATGGGCGATGCGGTAAGCCACGCTGTCCTGCCCGGCGTGGTGCTGGCCTACATTCTGGGCGTGCCGTTTGCCGTCGGCGCGGTGGTGTTCGGGTTCCTTGCGGTGGCACTGATCGGGCTGGTGCGCGATACGTCCCGGGTGAAGGAGGATGCGGCCATTGGCATTGTGTTCACCACCATGTTCGCGCTGGGGCTCGTGCTCATTTCGGTAACCCCTTCGCACACGGATCTGAACCACATCATCTTCGGCAATCTGCTTGGTGTGTCCCGTGGGGACCTGCTGCAGGTGGCCATCCTGGGAGCGATCGTGTTGAGCGCGCTGGTGCTCAAGCGGCGCGACTTCACCCTCTACGCGTTCGATCCCACCCATGCACACGCGATTGGGTTGAATCCGCGCCTGCTCGGTGCGGCCCTGCTGGCACTGCTGGCGCTGACGTCAGTGGTGGCACTCCAGGCCGTTGGCGTGATCCTGGTGGTGGCGATGCTGATCATCCCGGGTGCGACCGCCTACCTGCTCACCAACAAATTCGGCACGATGCTGATCATCGCCCCGACCATGTCGGCGGCGTGTGCGATTGTGGGCCTGTACTGCTCCTACTACCTGGACACGGCCTCTGGCGGCATGATCGTGCTCGCCCAAGGTGTGGTGTTTGGTGTGGTGTACCTGTTCGGCCCGCATGGGGTGCTGCGGGGTCGTCGTTACGCATCCACGCGCACGAAGACGGAATCCGTGGCTTCCTCGCCGAGCGGCACCGCCTCCGCCGCGCCGGCAAGCCGGACCGCGACCGCGCCGGAGTAAGGGGCACCCTCTCCCACCTCGAGGGTTGCGCCGACGACGAGCCCGTGACTGTCGAAGAATTGCAGCAGTTTCGGGTCGTCGTCGGCAATGCGTTCAATCGTGGCCTTCTGCCCCGGCTGCACGCCGGTCAGTGGGACGGCCTCGGGGGCATCAACACGCCCGCTGGCTGAGGGGATGGGGTCACCGTGGGGGTCGCGGCTGGGGTAGTCCAAAAACGCGTCGATGCGGTCGACCATAAAGTCGCTCACCGAGTGTTCGAGGTTTTCGGCCTCGTCGTGCACCTGGTCCCAGGTGTAGCCCAACGCCTCCACCAAAAACGTTTCAATCAGGCGGTGGCGGCGGATCATCGCCACCGCGTACGTGCGGCCTGTGTCGGTCAGCTCGACGGCGCCGTAGGGCTTATGTTCCACCAGGCCCTGCTCGCCGAGTTTGCGCACCCCGTCGGAGACGGTGGATTTGCGCAGTCCAAGGTGCTTGGCCACTGACGACGGCGTCACCGGCGTATCTGACCACTCCGAAAGCGCCCAGATGCCTTTGAGGTAGTTCTGGGTGCTGGTGGACAGGTCGCCGACGGACATGCTCGCCACTCTACTTGGCGGCGCGCATGCGCCTACGCGGTGTCGCCGCGCCGCGCTTGCCTGCGGGATTGGCCTAGGCGTGCCGGTGCCCAGCGCGGCAGGGCCACGTCGCGGCCGAACAGGCTGACCACCTTGCGCTCGTAGGAGTCCAGCACCTCGGTGTAGTAACCCAGCAGCTGGTCGCCGAGTGCGGCCCAGGTCTTGTCGGCCACGGACTCGCGGGCGGCGGCCTGCAGGGTGGCGTGGCGGACGTCGTCGAGGATCCAGCGCGCGGCGTCCGGCAGCTCGTCTTCGAAGGTGTCCACCTCAAGCAGCAGGCCGTTGTCTCCGTGCTTAATCAGGTCGATGGGGCCGCCGGCGCGCGGGCCGATCGTCGGCACGCCCGAGGCCTGCGCCTCCTGGATGGCCTGGCAGAACGTCTCAAACTCGCCGGTGTGCACGAACAGGTCCAGCGACGCGTAGGCGCGGGCGAGCTCCTCGCCGGACAGCGCGCCGGTGAACACGGCGGAAGGCAGGGTCTCGGCAAGGCAATCCCGCTCCGGGCCGTCGCCGACGATGACGAGTTGGACCGCAGGGTCGTCGACAAGCGGGGCAAGGCGGTGCACCGACTTCTCCGCGGCCAACCTGCCCACGAAGCCGACGATCTTCTTCTCGCCCGTGGGATCCCACATGCGGCGCAGCACGTCGGAGCGCTTTGCCGGATTGAACAGCTCGGTGTCCACGCCGCGGCCCCAGTGGCGCACGTTTTTGATGCCGTGGGACTCGAGCATGCGGATGTAGCTCGACGACGGCGCCAGCGTCATCTCGCTCATATTGTGAATCGTGCGCGTCCAGTCCCACGCCAAATTCGCCACCATGGGCAGGTGGTACTTGGTGGCGAAGCCGGCGACGTCCGTCTGGTACAGCGCCACCGCCGGCACGCCGAGCTGGCGCGCCGCGAACGCGCCCGCCCCGCCGAGGACGAACGGGCTAGCCAGGTGGATGATGTCCGGCTTGAACCCGGACAGCGCCGCGGCGACGGTGGAGGTGGGCACGCCGATCGGCAGCGAATCCACCAGCGGGACCATGACGGTAGGCACGCGGACGATCTCGAAACCGAGGTAGTCCGGGATCTCGTCCTGAAAGTCGCGCGCGCCGGGTGCGACGACCATCGCCTCGTGGCCTTCGCGCTTGAGGTGCTCGAGCACGCGCAGCACCGAATTGGTCACTCCGTTGACGTTGGGGAGGAAAGACTCCGCCACGATTCCCACTCGCATAGCCACATACTTTTGCACACCCAGGCGAACCACCGCCCAACCGCAGTTAAACGGCGCGTGAATTTTCGCAAACGCTACGTTGGGGCCCATGGAGCACAACCTATGACATGGCCCATATCCGGTCCGGCCGCTGGTACTTGCCGGGCGGCGAGGAGCCAAGCGCCTGCAGCGCCGAGGTGTGCCGCGCGCTGCGCGAGCTCAACGGCCCTGCCCTGACGGATCCACAACGCTCGGCCGAGCTGCTGCGGGAGATTTTCCCGCAGGGCGAGCTGCCCGAGGTGTTCGCCCCGCTGTACGTGGAGCTCGGCGCCAACACCGAATTCGGCCCGGGATGTTTCCTCAACTTCAACTGCGTCATCCTGGACCTGGCAGACATAAACATCGGCGCGAGGACGCTGTTCGGCCCCGGCTGCCAGCTCATCACCGTGGAGCACCCGGTGACGGATCACGCCCGCCGGGCGCAGGGGTGGGAGCGCGCCCGCCCGATCACTATCGGCGAGGATTGCTGGTTCGGCGCGGGCGCGATGGTGATGCCGGGTGTGAGCATCGGCGACCGTGTGGTGGTGGCCGCGGGGTCGGTGGTCACGCGCGACGTCCCCAGCGACACCTTGGCCGCGGGGGTGCCGGCGGCGCGGAAGCGAGAGCTTATCGACGTTCCTCCGGCCCCCAACGCCCAACAGCAAACCACGCCCCGGCCGCGATGAGCGTGGCCACCGCCCACGTCGACAGCGCAGGCAGAAGCGCCAGCGCCCAGCCGCGGCCTTCCACCTTGACCAGGTCAGGGTCGGTTTTGTCGTAGGTCACCCACACCTGCTGCCCCTCCCCCAGGCCGGTCGGGTACAACAGCCCGCGCGGCGGGGAGACCAGCTGGCCGTCTTCGGTCTGGTACTCCACAAAGGTGCGCATGCGCCCGGCTTCGGTGACTATCGCGGTGCCGCGGCCGGGGTTGGCCTGGATGCGGGCGTCGTTGAGCGCGGGACCTGCGACCATGGCCACGCTGCCGAGGGTGGCAAAGGCGTAGAGCGCGAGCACCACCTGGTGCGCGCGGCGGCGCCACCTCATCGGTTCAGGCGCGCCGCCAACGCTCGGCGGGTGGTGCGTGTGGTGGCGGCCTCCACGACGGTGATCGGGTTCGGCTGCGCCTCGAGCTCCAGCAGCACCTCGTTGAGCTCGGCGAGGGTGTCGGCGCGCCGGTAGTCGGCGCCGTACGCTTCCGCCAGCTGCTCGATGTCCGCGCCGTGCGGCGTGCCGAAGACCCGCTCAAACGCGCCGCGGAGGTGATCCGCACCCGGCTCGAGGGCTTCGAAGATGCCGCCGCCGTCGTCGTTGGCCACCACGATGGTGAGGTTGCCCGGGCGCGGCTCGTCGGGCCCGATGAGCAGGCCGTTGGCGTCGTGGAGGAAGGTCAAATCCCCCATGAGCGCGACGGTGCGCGGGGCGCGGATCTCGTCCGGGCGCAGCGCCTGGGTGGCAAGGGCCACGCCGACGGCCTGGGAGACGGTGCCGTCGATGCCCGCAGCACCCCGGGCGGAATAGGTGTCCACGCCGTCGAAGGGCATGCCCACGAACGACGCGTCGCGCACCGGGTTGGACGAGCCGAGCACCAGCGTGTCGCCGACACCGAGGGTGTCGCACACCGCGGCGGCGACGTGCAGACCGGTGAACCCGAACTCGTCTTCCGTGAGCGCTTGGCGCACGGTTTCGGCGCCGACGTCGCCGGCGGCCTCGCAGATCTTCAGCCACGTGTCCGTGGGCTGGCCGGTGGCGTTGACCCGCGAGCCGCGCTTATCCGGCTGCCCGGTGAACGTCTCGGTGCGCGAGATGCCGACGACCTCGATGTCCGGGTCCGCCAACAACGCCATCACGTCGCGGTGCAGCGTCGGGTGGCCCACCACGATGACCTGCTCCGGCTTGGTGTCGGCAGCGAAGTCGCCCCCGTCGTGGGAGATGGCCACCTCGGACTGGGCGAAAAATCGCGCGGCCAGCGGGTGCACCTGGTGGAACGGCGTGGGCGCGGTCGGCTCAGCGATGGTGGGCACGTGCTCCAGCCCCGGCACCTCCCAGGCCTCGTCGCCGGCAATGACCAGGGTGTTGCGGGTCAGGTCCACGTCCACGACGCCGTGATCCTCCCAGCCGCGCGAGCCCTCGAGGGCGCCCGGCCCGACCCGGCGCGGCTGCCCCACCGGTTCCGGCAGCTGCTCCGGCACGAGCGGGGTGTCCAGGGCCACGTTGATGTGGACCTGGGGGGTGGCAAAGGAGGCCGCGTGGACGTCGTCAAGCGATTGCACCTGCTGCGTTTCGGCGTAACGGCCGAAGATGCCCTGCTGCCAGATGGTCTGCGACGCGCCTGTGCCGACGAGGCGCTCCGGGCGGTCCGCGCTGATCACCGCGAGCGGGGTGTGCGACATGTGCGCCTCAATCACCGCCGGGTACGCGTTGGCCACGGCGGTGCCGGAGGTCATCACCACGCCGACGTGCCGGCGCTGCACCCGTGCGAGGCCGAGGGCGGTGAAGGCGGCGGAGCGCTCGTCGATACGCATGTGCACCGTCACGTCGCGGCGCGCCAAAAGCGCGTAGGCCAGCGGCGAGTTGCGCGAGCCCGGGCTCATGACCACATCGGTGCAATGCTTCGCGACGAGCTCCGCCACCGCCGCCGCAATCTCCATAGCTGCCATCTACTGCTCCTGTAGGTACTCGTCCGCGCCGCCGCGCAGCTGGTCCAGAATGTCGCGGGCGCCGTCGCGGATCTCGCGCTCGATCTCGTTCGGATCCGGCGCAGGCTCCATCGGCTCCAGCGTGGCGGTGGGGTTGTCCCGGTCCCGGAAAATGGACGGGAACTTGGTGGTGGTCTCCGTCTTCGTTTCCGTGGTGGTCTGGGTAACCGTGCTGGTCTCCGTCACCGGCGGCTTGTCCGCCTCCGCCGCCGCGCCGCGCCACAGCACGGCCAGCACCACCGCCGCGATGAAGCTCAACGCCGCGAACACGCCAAGTGCGATCGCGCCCGCCGAGGTGCCTTTCTCCGGCTCCGGCTCGTAACCATTGTCGTAGTACGGCTGTTCGTACTCGTACTGTGGCTGGGCGTAGTGCTCCTCGTAGCGCGGCTGCGCCTGTTGCTGGTACTGGTTTTGGGACTGGTCCGGGAAGTACTGCCGGGGCCGCTCGCGGCGCGGCTCGCCACCCTGGGGGCCGTACTGTCTCGTCTCGTTATCCATGCGAAATACACTAGCGCGCCCCGCCAAATGCTCTTGACGGGGCGCGGAAGTGTCGGGCTATAGAAGCTTTACAGCACGAGCCCGAACACGGGCACCGCGATGAAGTATGTCGCCAGCGTGATCAGCACCATGGCGATGGCGTTGAGCCAGACGCCGCCCTTGATCATCTCGCCCATGGTGACGTAGCCGGAGGAGTACGCGATCGCGTTCGGCGGGGTCGCCACCGGCAGCATGAACGCGCAGGTGGCGGACAGTGCCACCGGGATGGCGAGCAACATGACGTTCATCTCCGTGGCGTCGGTAAGCCCGATGCCCACTGCCACGCCGCCCATGATCGGCAGGAACGTCGCGGCGGTGGCGGTGTTGGACGTCAGCTCCGTCAAAATCAGCACAAGCGCGGCGACGGCGAGGATGAGCAGGAACATCGGCAGCGACGACAAGCCCTTCGCCTTCTCACCGATCCACAGGGACAGACCGGTGGCGGTGAACATGCCGGACAGGGAAAGCCCGCCGCCGAACAGCAGCAGCACGTCCCACGGCATCTCGTTGGCCGTCTCCCAGTCCAACAGGCGCTTGCCGTTGGCGGTGCCGGGCACGATGAACATGAGCAGGCCGGCGATAATGCCCACAATCGCGTCGTCGTACGGGAAGTCCCAGCCGAACTGGCTGCGGCCAAGCGGGATGAAGATCCACGCCAATGCGGCCACGAGGAAAATCACACCGACTGCGACCTGGGGGAAGGTCCAGGGGCCGAGCTTTTTCAGCTCGGCGTCGATGAGCTCGCGCCCGCCCGGGATGGTGTCCACCTCAGGCTTGAACACGGTGATGAGCACCCACCAGGCGATGAAGGTGAACACCACGGCCACCGGCAGGCCCACCAGCATCCACTCGCCGAAACCGATGACGATGCCGTGAGCCTCTTCCATGTAGCCCTTCAGCAGCGCGTTCGGCGGGGTGCCGATGAGCGTTGCCAGCGAGCCAATCGACGCCGAGTACGCGATCGCCAGCATGAGCGCGGTAGCGAACTTCTTCTGGTTTTTCATCCCGCCGACGGTGTCCGCGGTGAGCATGAGCACGGAGGTGCCGATAGGCAGCATCACCACGGCGGTTGCGGTGTTGGACACCCACATGGACATAAAGCCGGTGGCGAGCATGAAGCCTAAGATGATGCGCTTCGGGCTGGTGCCCACCACCTTGACCACCATCAGCGCCAGGCGGCGGTGCAGGTTCCAGCGCTGCAGGCCCAGCGCCATGAGGAAGCCGCCCATGAACAAAAAGATCGTCGCGGAGGCGTACGGCGAGGAGACGTCCTTAAACGGCGCGACACCCGCCAGCGGGAACACGGCAATGGGCAGCAGCGCGGTGGCGGCTAGCGGGATCGCCTCGGTCATCCACCACGCGCCCATGAGCACGGTGGTGGCGGCGACGATGCGCATGGTGTCCGCGGAGTACTCCACGCCCTCCTTCGCGCCGGAGGACTGCGCGACGGTCTCCGCCGCGCCAGAGGGGAAGAAGATGTAGACGAGCACGGCCAGCACCACACCGGTGATCAGGCCGATGAGCTGGCGGCGCCACTCGCCGGGTTCGGGCGCTTTGGCGAGGTCGCCGTCTGAAAGTGCGGCGGATTCGTGGGTCACGGGAGTCGACATGGGCGAAAGAGTAGCGGACACCCCCTATCCCACACACCCGTTTCCGGAATTACACCCGGATTCGGGGGTCTTGCCGCAGTACGTCTACGCAGGCGCGGACGCGGTCGAACCACCAGTCGCGGCGCTCGGCGGGCGCACGCAGCGCGTGCAGCCTGTCCGGATCGGGGGTAGTGCGGGAAACGGCCATACGCCCGCGCACGATCTCGCGCGGCTCGGCGACGTCTTCGACAAACAGCCGCTGCGTGGCCAGCCCCGCCGCGCGCGAGCCGGCGAGCTTGGCGGCGATAAGCCCCGCGTCCATGCCGACGGCGGTGTCCAGCGCGCTGGCCACGGTCACACCGAGACGCAGGTCGCGGGCAATCCGCAGAAGCCTATCGACGCCACCTAACGGCGCGACCTTGCACACCGCCACATCAGCCGCCCCGAGCTCGGCCACACGGTACGGGTCGGCGGCGCGTCGGATGGACTCGTCCGCCGCAATCGGTGTCTTGGTGCGCCGTCGAACCTCCGCGAGTTCCTCCACGGTGGCGCAGGGCTGCTCGATGTATTCCAGCTCCCCCAGCTTCTCGGCGGCCTCGACGGCCTCGTCGACGCTCCAGCCGCGGTTGGCGTCCACGCGCAGTGTCGCGTCGGGGCGAAGCTTGCGGACGGCGGCGACGCGCCGGAGGTCGTCGTCAAGCGTCTGCCCCTTCTCGGCGACCTTGATTTTGAAGGTGGTGACGCCGGGGTAGCGCGCGAGCACCGGCTCGACGTCCTCCACGGCCGGGATGGTGCCGTTGACCTCGACTTCCCCGTGCGCTTCTGGCAGGCCCGTGAACGCGGCTTCGATGCCGGACGCGAGCCAGGCGGCGGACTCCTGCGGGCCGTATTCGGTGAACGGGGAGAATTCGCCCCAGCCGGCGGGGCCGTCGATGAGCAGGGCCTCGCGGGTGGTCACGCCGCGGAATTTCACGGCCATGGGCAGGGCGACGACGTGGGCGCGCTCGAGGATTTCGTCGGCGGAAGGCAGCATGGGTGCTTTATACCTCTTTATAGGTTGGGGTAGTTATAAAGAGTTATAAAGCAGGCGCATCGGCCAGTTCGCAGGACACTGCCCATCAAAGCAAAGCCGCCTGACTAGAAATGTCCGTGAGTACGATTACCCCATGCTGTACTCCACCGCCCAGCCCTTCGATCTCGCGCAGGGACCAACGGCAGGCAACATAACACTATGGGTCCTTTCAGTGATTCCGTCGAGGTCAGCACAGTTGGAATAACCTGCGACATCGTGAAGGCCCTCGCGTACACGCCCCATAACAATTGATTACGGCGCGGCATCCTCAGCCCATTTATAGAGACGCCCGCTGCCTGCAACGAATGCGTAGAGAAGAATCGGATAGAGCAAGGAAGCCGCAGAAAGTCCCCCCTGCCAAAACCCGATGACACCGGGGATGTACGCCGCAAACAATGGAGCAAAGGAACTGGGCAGAAATCGCCTGGGCTTCGTGCGGGAATACCTGGGAACCAAATAGAAGAGGGCTCCAAACACAATTACGGCTGCGGAGATGCCCCAACAATATTCAGCTGCAGACTGTGCATTGGTAATGCACGAATAAGCCAAGCCCAACGCGGGCACCGTCAGCGCGACCAGCCACGAGAGATTGAGGCCCCTCTCCCGCCTAGTGAGCCTGGCAGAGTGAAGATTTGCTCCAGAGATCGGCATCAGCTAAGCACATCCCTGCGTGTAGTGTTCCGGAGTTACTCCTAACGATGGAGGAGAAACGCTGCCCGTAGCGCCAACTTTGAGCGCGAGACATTTGTCCTGCGCCACCGCCGCTGTTGCCCAGACGGTCACGTTAACACTATTGTCTGCCCACCACGCCCCTAATACCTCGCCGAACGGGGGCGGAACCAGAACCCAGAAAGGTGAAATTGCTGCCCCCGCTGCCGATGAGGCAGCCATTCGCCGAGTTTCTTCCTTGCTGAAGTAAATATGACCGCTGACAATCCCCCAATTCACGCGGGGATCGGCTTCAATGGGATAGGCCACGTCGGGTTGATTCACCTCGACAACTTGGGTGAACGTATCGCCAGCGACTTCGTAGTGGGTGGGGAGCGCCTTTCAGGCAGCGTCGCGCGCCCACGGAGCGTCAATGAGCGCCACATCAGATCCGTCAACTCGGACGAGTAGAGCGCCACTGTTCCGATCGACATGCAGGTCAACCTGACCATCCGCCTCTACCCTGAACGACTTTTGATGTTCCTCTACGGGCGACTCAATACTCCACTCGAGTTGCACCCCCGAAGGAGTATCGATCTTCTCCCCGATCCCACCTCCCGAGGCATTCCGAATTGTAATGCTCTTTGCGGATGGAGAGACGCTACGCGCAGCGTCACTGTTGTTGTTCACGGTTACAATCTGATCTGAGTCGGTGACGTCTTTAGCATTCGCCTTTTCGGTCACAAATCCGCCGGAAAGGATCACCGAAACACAGAGACTTGCGAGCAATTTCTTCATGGACTACTCCTTGTGTCGACGCGAATCCAATACTCACGCATTGAATTAGGGCTGTCCCCAAAACCAGGGACTGCGAGCTCCCTCTCCGAAGAGTCGGCCACTCGACTTAGGTTCTCCAGCCAAGAGGCTAGAACCCACATCCCGCGGGCGCAACCCGATTTTGAAAGTCGGCACTAAAGTAGATGAGAATTGCGTGAGTTTGCGCACGGGTGAGAATGATGGAAGGTATCGTCCGCACCCTTTACACGACAGTGGTGACGCCGTAAGCAAAAACCGACGCGAGCGATGTCGGAAAGGCCGTGGTTTTCACGATTACCCCCCCGCCTGAGGTAAGCAATACCTAACTTCGGATTTCTCCACACTTCTGTTGTGAAATTGGCGACACGTAGGATGAGCCGCATGAGCTACTCCACCGCCCAGCCCTTCGACCCCAGCCAGTGGCGCGAGGTCGAGGGCTTCGATTTCACCGACATCACCTACCACCGCCACGTGGGCGACACGCGTGCCGACGGCACCGTGCGCATCGCGTTCGACCGCCCCGAGGTGCGCAACGCGTTTCGCCCCCACACCGTGGACGAGCTGTACCAGGCGCTCGACCACGCCCGGTGCGACCCGTCGGTGGGCGTGGTGTTGCTCACCGGCAACGGACCGAGCGAGAAGGACGGCGGCTGGGCGTTTTGCTCCGGCGGCGACCAGCGCATCCGCGGCCGCTCCGGCTACCAGTACGCGGGCGGCGAGACGGCGGAGACCGTCGATGAAGCGCGCGTGAAGGCCGAGGGCGGGCGCCTGCACATCCTGGAGGTCCAGCGTTTGATCCGCACGATGCCGAAGGTGGTCATCGCCGTGGTGAACGGTTGGGCGGCCGGCGGCGGGCACTCGCTACACGTGGTGTGCGACATGACCATCGCTTCGAAGGAGGAGGCCAGGTTCAAGCAGACCGACGCGGACGTGGGCTCCTTCGACGCCGGCTACGGCTCGGCGTACCTTGCCAAGATGGTGGGCCAGAAGTTCGCCCGCGAGATCTTCTTCCTGGGCCGGACCTACTCTGCGGAGGAGATGCAGCGCATGGGCGCGGTGAACATCGTCGCGCCGCATGCCTCGCTTGAGGACGAGGCGATCCAGGTCGCCCGCGAGATCAACGGCAAGTCCCCCACCGCGCAGCGCATGCTGAAATTCGCGTTCAACTTGGTCGACGACGGCCTGATGGGCCAGCAAGTCTTCGCCGGCGAGGCCACCCGCCTGGCGTACATGACCGACGAGGCCGTCGAGGGCCGCGACTCTTTCCTAGAGAAGCGCCCGCCGAACTGGGAGGAATTCCCCTTCTACTACTAGGGCTGCTCGGCCGCGCCGGCGAGCAGCTTCTCGACGGAGATCGCGCCGCCGGCGAGGCGGAACTCCTCCTGCGCGTCAGCGAGCAGCTGGGGGTCGTTGAGGATGTCCGCGATGGTTTGCGCCAGCCCGACCGCGGCGTCGAACGCGCCCTCAAACGCCTGGTCCGAGATCGCCGCCGCGGCGAAATCAGTGGTGTGCAGCGCGGTGCCCTCCGGCGCGATCTTCACCAGCGGATGGATGCCCGGAACCAGATGGGACACGTTGCCGAAATCGGTCGACGCGGCCTGCGAATCCGGCAGGGTGCCCGCCGGAAGCACGTCTCTTCCGCGTGACGCTTGCGTCGCACCCCACCGCCGAGCAAGCGTCGCGTTGTTGCGGACAGGCAGCGACATCGGATGTTCGTCCCACTGCGCATCTACGGTCGTGCCCGTCATCAGGGCCGCGCCTTTGAGGATGTCCTCCACGCGCTGGCTTAAGTCCATCAGCGTCTCGGTGTAGAGCGAGCGGACGTACATCTGCAGGGTGGCGGTCTCGGGGATGATCGAGGCGCGGGCTCCGCCGTCGGAAAGCACTGCATGCAACCTGTCCGAAGGCGGCATCTGCTGGCGCAGCAACCCGCACGCTTGATAGGCGAGCGTGGCCGCGTCGAGGGCGTTTCGCCCCATGTACGGCTGCATCGAGGCGTGCGCGGGCACGCCGGTAAACGTCGCGGTCAGGGTGCGGCGCCCCACCCACACGTGGGAGACAAGGTCGTAGGAAAACGGGTGGACCATCACCGCGCAATCGACGCCGTCCAGCATCCCGCCGCGGATCATGTACTCCTTGCCGGTGTGCCCCTCCTCCGCGGGGGTGCCCAGGAACACGATCCGGCCGCTGCCGCTTCCCACGGCACCGAGGAAGGCCCCCACCCCAGCGGCCGCAATGACGTTGTGCCCGCAGGCGTGGCCGATGCCGGGAAGCGCATCGTACTCGGCCAGCACGGCGACCGTGGGATGCACCGTCGAGTCGTAATCGGCGCTGGACCATTCGGCCCGCACTGACGTCGATACGCCATGTGCACCGCGTTCCACCTGGAACCCGTGGCGTTCAAGAACCCCGGCGATCACCGCTTGCGCGTGGTGCTCTTCAAACGCCTCTTCCGGGTGGGCGTGCAGGTCGCGAACGATGTGGTCGAGGTCCGCGCGGACCTTTTCCACCCGCGCCTCCGCGTCCTCCCAGGACTGCAGGTGCTCAGGGCTTCTGGTCCCAAGGTTAAAGTCCGGCTCCGCCTCCGCGAGCCGGTCCTGGACGGCTTCATCCATGCGCTCCAAGAACGCGCTGGAGGGGGCGGTCGGTCGGGCGGGTGGGTCGAAAGTAGACATTGGTGCTCAGCAGTGATCTTGTCGAAAAGGACATTTCGGCCGACGGTAACAAAAAGCCCGCGCACCACGTCGGAGCCAATTCCCCCGCTACTATTAGACACCTGTACGGGTATTTCAGGGCGCTTCAAGGTCCGCGGGTTACGCTCCGGGCATGTTGAGACGAACGATGACAGCCACAATCGTCGCCGCCTCGCTGACTCTGGCCGCGTGCGACGGAAACATTCCAGACACCCCGACCGCCGCTGATGCCGCCGATACCTCCGCGGAGGCGGCACCGCCTGCTGATGCCCCCGCCCCTGCTGAGCCTGCGACCCCGCCCGCCGACGATCCCGCTGCCGACCCTGTCGCGCCGGTTGCGGACGAAGACAACCTCCCCGCGCCCCCGCCATCGTCGGCGGTACCCAACAAGCGCGACGCGTACGCCGCAGCACTTGCGGACCCGGCGCAATACTTCGCCGACCAGGACGGCCTCGACGGCACGTTCACCTACGACCTCATCGATGTCGACGGCGACACCGAGCTCGAGCTGCTCCTGCGCGCCGGCAAGGAAGGCCCGGCACCGGTGCGCGTACTGCAGCTTTTCGACGGCACCCTCACGGCCACCACCGACTACCTGGTGGATTCGACGGAGTCCTACCCCACCGTGTTCACCGCCGGCGTGCAGCCGGGCCTGACGCAGTACGAGACGGACGGCACGACGCTGACCGCGACCCAGTTCGAGCTGCACGGCAACCGCCTGGTCAAGGCGTTCGGCCCGGAGGAGACCGTCGTGGGCAACCCACTGGACAACGTGACCCTGATCCACTGGACCCCCACCACGGACACCGCGCAACTGGCGGAGATGGACCAACCCGACCCGTTCAACGTGCCGCGGGAAGGCACCATGAAGCAGGTCTCGGACATCCCGGAGCTCAACGACCAGTCCTACCGTGTGCAGTTCGGCACTCGCGACCGCGGCGGCCGCATCCCGGTGACCTACCCGGACCTCGGCTGCGCAGGTCTCCTCGAGCCGGTGCACGCCTCCGCCGGCGCAGAGATCCAGGACGGTTTCCGCGAGAACATCACGGAAGGCACCTGCGACAACGGCGGCACCTGGCACTTCTCCATCAACGAGTCCCGCGAGCGCGCCACCTACAACGCCCCCACCGGGCGCTACCACGCGGAAGGCCCGCTCAACCGCGCGGGTTAAGCGCGGCTCAGCGCCGGACCGGGCGCATCCCGCGCAGTACCCGGAGCAGCACAACCACCACCGCGGCTAGCAGGATTGCGCCAACCGCGAGCGCAACCCACACCCGCGGGCCGGTGGCGGTGACGGGCCAGGCGGGCACCGCGGCGATCCACAGGAAGGACTCCGCCAGCACGTCGCCGCCGATGGTGGCAGAGACGATCGTGACCAGGATTGTCGCCGCCAGCGTCCACATCACGCCAAAGCGCACGGTCACGGCGAGCGCGGCGAGGGTGAGGACGGTGCCGGCAATCACGGCGAGCACACCAAAACGCGCGCTCCCAGCCACTGCGCCCGCGAGCAGGCACACAAGCGCAACAATGCTGGTAAACCAGCTCATCAACGCGAGGCCGACTCGCGGGTGCTCCACTTGCATCAGCGCCCATGCCGGGCGGATCCGCGGCCACACAAGCGTGGGCAACACGCCCGCGCCTACCGGGAGGATCGCGTACGCGAACAGCGCCTGGCGCACGTCCGCCGGATAACGTATGGCGAACAGCAGCACCAGTGCGGTGAGCACAAGCACCATGCTTAACGACGGCATCCGCCCCGCCCTCGCAACCCCCTTCCACGCGGACACAAACCCGGTGTGCGCGGGCCTCGGCATGGCCGGCCCAGCAGGCGCGGGCGCAACGACTTCGTGGGTGGTGCGGCGCCTAAAAATGGGTCGCGTGCGGCGCGGGGTGAGCACGGCAGCGGCGAATCCGGCCGTGGCTAGAAGCAAGGTGAGCGCGAGCGCAGGAAACGGCGACTCACCAGCCATGGGCGAGGTGTCCTCCAGCGGCAACAGGTTGAAGTGCATCTCCATCGTGGGCAGCGCCAAGCGCGCGGGCCAGGCACCGGGGTTGCACCACCACCAGCTTCGCTCCACGAAGTACCCGAGCTCGATGGTGAACACGAATGCGGCTACGAGCGTCGGCAACAGCCCAACACGGCGGGTGGCCGCGGCTGCCAGGCCTGCCGGGCCGAGCATGCCGAGCCACACAAACGCAGCGACAAGCGCGACTTTCGCAGCGCCGTCCAGGCCGAACACCAGCGCCGCCGCAACGGGCACCACGAAGTCCAAAATGACGAACACGGCCAGGGCCAGCCACACCACTGTGACGCGGGCGGCGCGGGTGCCCGTGGAAGAGACGGGCCGCCAAAACGTGCCACCGGCGCGGGAGTCGCGCTCGCGGTTTTCAGCCAGTCCCGCAAACAGCGCCGCAACGGGAGCGGCCATGCCAGTGACCAGAAGCCCCTGGGGATACAGCAGGGACGTCGCGGAGCCGACATCGCCGACCAACGAAAAAGCAGTCAGCAACAGGCCAAGAAGTAGCCCAGCTCCTGCGAGCCACCACAGTGTTGAGCCTTTGGCGCGGATCCATTCGGCGCGAAGCAGACTCATTGCGCGCCCCCAGCGGTCAAGCGGAAGAAGGATTCCTCCAGGTTCGGTCCCAGCTCCGCAAGTTCCCCGGCGAAGCGGACGTCGCCGCCGGCAATGACGGTGGCATCGTCCGCCATGTGCAACACCTCGCCCAACTGGTGCGAGCTGACCAGCACAGTGCGCCCGGCGCGGGCGTAGTCCCTCAGGTAGGCGCGCAGGTGGGCGATGCCCTCGGGGTCGAGGCCGTTTTGGGGCTCGTCCAAAATGAGCACCTCCGGCTCACCGATGAGCGCCTGCGCCAGCGCCAACCTGCCCTTCATTCCGGTGGAGAAGGTGCCTGCCTTCTTCTTGCCTGCGTCCTGCAGGCCGACGAGTTGGAGCACCCGGTCCGCCTCCGAGTCGGGCAGGCCGAGCAGCGTCGTGTGCACGCGCAGGTTGTTGCGCGCGCTCAGGTGGCTGTAGAAGGCGGGGTCATTGATCGAGGCGCCCACGTGCCGCAGCGCCTCGCGGGTGAACGGCTGGCCCATTAGTGTCACCTCGCCCCCGTCCGGCTGGATCAGGCCGAGCAGCACCGACATCAGCGTAGATTTCCCCGCGCCGTTTGGCCCCAACAACGCGTGGACACGGCCCGGAGTGGTTGTCAGTGAAATATCGCGCAGCACCTGGTGCCCGCCGAACGAAACTGCGACACCGCGGCAGGCGAGTTGTGTATCGGTCATGCCCCCATCGTCCGCGGTGAGCGAGCCTCACACATCGGCCGGCGGGACCACAGCGCCTCCTTCTCTAGGAGGAGATGCCAGCGCGTTGCGCGATCAGCGCCAGCGCCACCCGGTCGCGTGCGCCGAGTTTGGCCAGCAGGCTGGATACGTGCGTTTTCACTGTGGTTTCCGCGATGTACAGCGCGGCGGAGATCTCTGCGTTGGTCGCTCCGCGGCCGATCTCGGCGAGCACGTCACGCTCGCGGGTGGTCAGCCCCTCCAGCACAGTGGCCGACGCCGGGCTACCTGGACCTTCGCGCACCCACTCCATCACCCTGCCGGTCACGCCGGGCGCGAGGACGGATTCGCCGCTGGCTACCGCGCGCACCGCTCCCGCGAGCACGTCCGGCTCTGCGTCCTTGAGCAAGAATCCGTGGACGCCGGCGGCGATGGCTGCGTGGATGAGCGCGTCGTCGTCGAACGTGGTCAGCATGATCACCCGCGGGCCCAGCTCCATGATTGTGCGGGCGGCGGCGATGCCGTCGAGCACCGGCATGCGGATGTCGAGCACGGCGACGTCGATGCGGTGCGCCCGCGCCTTCTCCACAGCCTCCGCCCCATCGGCGGCTGTGGCCGCGACGGTGATGTCGTCTTGCGCGCCCAGGATGGTCTCGAGTGCGCTGAGCAGCAACGGTTGGTCGTCCGCAAGCAAAATCCGGATCATGCCGCCAACTCCGCCCGCACGGTGAATGCCTCGCCTGCCTGCCATGCTTCGAGCGTGCCGCCGGCGCTCGCGGCGCGCTCGCGCAGGCCTTCCAAACCGACGCCGGTGCCGGGCTGCGGGCACACCCGCCCGGTGGAGACCACCTCCACCACAACAGTCTGCCCCGGTGTCACTTTTACAGAGACGACCGGGTCCACTTGGTGGCGGGCCGCGTTGGTCAGCGCTTCAGCCACGATGCGGTGGATGGCAAGGGAGGTCACCGGAGGGACGCTGATAGGCGGGGCGTCGAGTGTGACCTGCATGCCGGCGTCGCGGAAACGCTGCACCAGCGCAGGCACGTCGCCCACCCCCGCCACCGGCGCGAACCCAAGGTCGCTGTCGCGCAGGCCCCGAACCAGCATGCGTATCTCTGCCAACGACTCCCCCGCAGCCGCGTTGATCTGCCGCAGCGCCTCTCGCTCGCGGCCGGATGCCAACCCGGCGTTCGCCTGCGCCTTTATCAAAGTGAGCGAGTGCCCGAGCACGTCGTGGATTTCGCGCGCGATATCTTGGCGCTCCTGCTGGCGGGCGGCGGCGCGACGGGTCTCTTTCGCCTCCGCTTCGCGGGCACGGGCGTCGTGCTCGGCCGCAAGGTTCGCGCCCAACAGGTACGCCACCGCTGCGACCGCCCAGTGCAGTCCCAATGAGACCGCCCTGTCGGAGCCCTGGCGGTAAAACAGCACGAAGTGCTCATCCCATGTCCACATAAACGGCGACACAAACGCCCACGCGCACGCAGCCGCCAGCACCCCCAGCGCGAAGCGTTTGTCCGCGTAACGGCTGGCCACAAACACGGCCACGGGCACCGCGAGGACCCACAAGGTGTAGCCGATGTTTACCGGCGCTGCCAACCACGCCGCCGCCCAGACCACGTTCAGCGCAACTAGTGCCGCGGCAGAGGTTTTCGGCCGGCTGGTCAGCACACCGAAAAAGGCCGCAAATCCCCAGGACAACACGGCCTGCACCCAACCGTAAGCGTTGGTGGGGTCACCGATCGCGCTCACGGTGTAGAAAGCGGCGAGCACCGCCATAGCCACCGCGAGCACTGCGTCACCCGTTTTCACATGCACGGGCGCCTAGCTTATCGACGGCTCCGCGTCCCCACCTCCTCCCCAAGGAGGAGACCTACTTGGTCAACCCCGGGATCTGCGGAATGGTGGGCAGGCCCTTGACGCCCGCGTTCTGCAGCAGCGCGAACAGCGCGCCCACGGCGGCGAGCACCGCGGCGACGATGCCGATAATCTGCGCCAGCTTGGCGTCGAAGGTCTCCGGTGCCTTCTCGTCCGGTGTCTCCTCAGGGTCCTTCGGTGCGGGGCCCGGCTCAGGCGCGGTGTCGCCAAGGTCGGCGTTTTCCAGCTTCGGCGCCTCCGGCAGCTTTAAATCCTGCGTGGGGAAGATGACGTGGCTGGTGCCGTCGTGGCAGGTCTTGGCCTCCTCGAGCGCGTAGTAGTACGAGCTTTCCAACGTGTCCTGGACTTGGCCGAAGTAGGTCTTCTTCATGTTCGCGGCGAACGCGTCGCGCTGCCAGCCCTCCACATGTCGCAGCCACTGCGCGGTGTTTTTGCCGGTGCGGCCGAACACGTAATCGTCGCCGAGCGGCTGTGCCTTCGGCACCCCGCCGTCAATGCCCACGAACCAGTCGGCGTTGCCTTTGAGCGCGCGACCGGCCGGACCGAGCGGAATCTGGGATCCTTCCTTCATGTCCAGGTAGAAGTCGGCGTCGGTGGTGTGCAGGCCCAGCGGCGCCAGCTTCTCCTTCACGGCGGCGCGGACGTCGCCCTCGGGCGTTTTGTCGTCCCGCAGCAGGCGCAAATGCTTGACGACGTCCGGCTCGGCCACGTAATCGTCGCCAAGCTTCTTAAGCTCCGGGAACGTCGCCTCGAACGCCTCGACGACCGAGGTGGCGTACATGCCGTGCGTGAGCGTTTTCGCGGCGCGTTCGGCTTGGTTGGCGGGGCCGCGCTCGACGTCGTTGAGCGTGACGCGGCAGTAGTTGGTGCCGTCCTTGGTGAACGGGGTCAAGGTGGCGGCGGTAGCAGTGGCAGGGACGGTGAGTGAAAGGGCGGTCGCCGCAGCGACGGCCGGTGCGATGATCTTCCTCATGCTTGTTTTATCGGCGGGCGGTGAGATCTGCGTTACAGGTGACTAGGAGCGGGGCAGCCAGGTCGATAGCTCGATGTCGATACTTCCAGGTCGATAGTTCCAGGTCAGCGCGTCGGGAGTATTTTCGGTTTAAAATCGGCGCAACGCTGTGACCAGCAACTATCAACATCAAGATATCGACCTCGACGCAAACGCCCGTTTATCCGCCCCGCCTATCCCGCCCCGTCGCACCGCTCACCGCGACCCGCCACGACCGCAGCGGTATCGTTTCTGCCATGACGATGGGCCTTCTCATTCTGCAATTCGTCGGCTTGGCCGCTCTCGTGCTGGCCGCGTGGTTTGTGGGGAAGCGCAGGCTCGGCTTCAGGTGGGCGTCGCTCGGCTGGGGCACACTGGCGTTCCCCCTGTCCCAGGTGGCCAGGTTTGCGTTGGTGATCCCCCTGCAGTTCTTGCTCAGCGAAACGTTCGACCCCGCGACAGCCACCGCCCTGACCACTGCGCTGTTCCTGGTCACCTCGGGCCTGTTTGAGGAGACCGCCCGCTGGATCGTGCTGCGTTTCTGGGACAAGAACACGCGCGAGTGGAACGACGGCGTCGGCTTCGGCCTGGGCCACGGCGGCATAGAGGCGCTGCTGCTCTTTACCAACCTGTTTGTCGGCAACATCATGCTGCTGACCACCGGCGACGCGATTAAAGCGCAGGCCACCGGGAACGACGATCCTTCCACCGCGCAAGCCATCGCCGACCAGATTGAGGCGCTGCAAAACCTCGGCATGGGCATGGTCGCCGCAAGCTGGTACGAGCGCGCGCTCGCGATCGCCGCACACGTGGTGTTCACCCTGATCGTGCTGCGCGCGGTGCGCGAGCGCCGCTGGCAGCTCTGGGCGCTGGCGGTTGTGTGCCACATCGGGTTCAACGCCGTTGCCGTGCTCATCGCGCCCCACAGCGCGCCGGTGATGTACGTGTTGCTCACCGCACTCACAGCCGCGGGGCTTTGGGCGACTATCGACGGCCCGCTGTCGCGCAAGGCCTTCGCCCGCACCACTCCCACGAACCCCCTCGAGAACGAAACGCCCGCCAAGTGACCCACCTGCTGGAACTTCTCCCCGTCGACCCCGCCAACCCGCTGGCCATCATCCCCGCGCTGGAAGAGGCCCTGACCGGCCAGCGCACGCTGCTGCCCGTGCCCGCGAACGACCCGGCGCGCACGAACCTGCTGCGCAACACACTCAAACCCGGCGCGCCCATCGACGAAGACATCGCCCTGGTCGTGTCCACCTCCGGCTCCACGGGCAAGCCGAAGGGCGCGATGCTCACGCCAGCGAACCTGATCTCCAGCGCGGACGCCACCCACCAGGAACTCGGCGGCGAGGGCCAGTGGCTGCTGGCCATGCCCGCCGCGTATATCGCTGGCCTGCAAGTCCTCGTCCGCAGCATGGTCGCCGGCGTCGAGCCCGGGTTCATCGACCTGACCCGCGGCTTCAACGTCGCCGAGTTCGCCACCCGCGCCCACGAGCTCGCGCAAACCGGCGAGCGCACTTACACCGCGCTGACCCCGATGCAGCTGGCCAAGGCCACGTCCACGCTCAAGGGCATCGACGCGCTGCGCACGTTTTCCGCGGTCCTCGTCGGCGGAGCAGCAACCAACCCGCGTCTGCTCGACTCGGCTAAGAAGCTGCGCATCAACGTGGTCACCACCTACGGCTCCTCCGAAACCTCCGGCGGCTGCGTCTACGACGGCCGCCCCATCGCCGGCGCCCGCGTGCGCATCCAGAACGGCCGCATCCACCTCGGCGGCCCCATGGTCGCCCGCGGCTACCACCAGCTCGACTCCCCCGACCTCTCCGGCGGCTGGTTCCGCACCTCGGACGCCGGCGAGCTCGACGGCGGCGTGCTCACGGTCCTCGGCCGCACGGACAACGTCATTTCTTCCGGCGGCCTCAAGCTCCACCCCGAGGTGCTAGAAGAGGAGCTTTTGCTTATCGACGGCGTCACCGCCGCCACCGTCATCGGCAAAGACGACGACCGCTTCGGCCAGCGCATCTGCGCCGCCTACACCGGCTCCGCGACAGTGCCCGATATCCTGGACGCCCTCGCCGACGCGGAGGACGCTGGCCGCATCGCGCACTGGCAGATCCCCAAAGAACTCAAGATAGTGGCCGCGTTGCCGCAGCTCGGCCCGGGCAAAGTGGACCGCGCGGCCGTCAAGGAGCTGTTCGACTAAGACGGTTTTTCGGGGGCCTGCATGTAAGCGGCAACACCCCAAACTGCAGCACAGCAAAGAATCACCGGCACAGTGCCTGGCCACTCGATGAGTGCAATACCGAATATCGCAAGCGCCGATATCAAATCTCGAATAAGAAGTGATTGAACCGATTGCTTGGTCCTGTCTGCTTTCAACGCGGCCACTGCAACGAAGCACAGTGCCGCAGCGGCCATGACTGCGAAGAACACACCGGTAACCACAGGTGCATCTGCATAGGTGCCGTCATCGAGGTTGTGGCGTAGCGCAAGAGCAACGCCACCTACTAGCAGCGGACTCCAAAACCGCAGTCCCAGTTTCTTTTGCATAGCGCACGCCCTTTCTCATTCAATCTTTGGCTTAACTGGCGGAACCCCGGCCAACGTACTATGCAACGCCTTTATCTTGGAGCATCGCGCCCGTAATCTTGGCAGCAAAATCGATGAAGAAGCCGATTCCAAGGAGCGCTACTCCACCCGACAGCGCTACCCGGCCAGCTTCATTACAGCTACGACCGGTTTCGCCAGCTGGTGGCGATCTCCCCCTGGTGCGGCGGACGCTTGAGGCGCAGTCCGTCGAGAGACTTGATTTCCTTGTAGCTATACCGCATCTTCGCCGCTCCTTTTCCTTACCCGGCCGCCAACTCCGACGCTCGCTGGTACGACACCCCGAGCACCTGCCCCATCTCGCGGAGCGTGAACCCCTCGTCCTTCAACTTGCGGGCCAGCGCCGACCTCGCCGCCGCAGCATCATCCGATGCGGCTTTCGCCTTCACGCCGAGTTCGTCGGCACGCTTACGCAACGACTCAACCTCAGCAGGCAGGATAGGCACGACCTCGATCTTGAACTCGCCCGGCTTCAACCTGGACTGAAACGCGATCGCCTCCGCGACTTCATCCTGTGCGCGGTCGAGCCTCAGAGTCTGCGAGACCACCCCCAGTTCGTCGCATTCCAGCACCCAAGCGCCGCTCGGCCCACGCTCTGCAGTCACCGTGAACGCCTTCATCGCCACCACCCTTTTCCTAATTCGTTCTGAAATTGGTCAAAGAACTTCCGCGCCGCAAGATCATCAATCTCGTTATGTCTGCCCAGCGTCCGAGTCGTGTCTCCAACCCGGTATGCGTCATGGCGAGTTAGGCGTATCTCCTCAAATTCGAGTCCGCGTCTGCGCGCTTCAGCTCGCAACTTCCTAATTACTGCATAACGCTTCATAGTTCAACCTCCCCCATCGCATATCTGTCAACCATAGATTGACACTCCGACATTCGCCCTTCACTTCTTTAGACGAAATGAACCCGCCGCCGGTTCCATGGAGCTTTTGCCTATCGACGCCCTCCGGTCCCCTCCCCCGCCGCCAACTCCGACGCCCGCTGGTACGACACCCCGAGCGCCTTCCCCATCTCGCGGAGCGTGAACCCACGTCCTTCAATTTGCGAGCCAGCGCAGTAGGCCACTTACTGCTCTAGTCTCGGGGAAGAAGATAAACGCACCGCCGGTTGGAGAAGCAATGGACCAGGAGACAACCCGCACGGGACAGCCAGGCGATCCGCAGAGCAACGTATTCAGCCGTATTCCGGAGCCGCTACCTCCCCACGGTGCTCAGCTGGACTTGACCACACGACCTCTCCAGCCCGCTGAGGCAACGCCCGTCGCCGAACCGCAAGCACCCGCACCCTCAGACCCGACCCCCGAAGAGCTCCTCACCGCTGCGAACGCTCCGCAGTACACCCCTGCGCCGGTGCCCTCATCCTGGAGCACCCCAGCTCCGACGGAACCCACACCCGCGCCGGTCAAGCGCCCGAAAGCCGCCAAGGTGTTCAAGTGGTCCGCGGGCCTCGGTGTGCTGTGCTTCTTCCTGTTCGGTTTGTGCATCGAGACCTTCGACCCGGACGCCGAGTCCTTCATCGCGGGAGTATTCGCATTCGGCTTCTTCTTCGGTGGCCTCACCGCTGCGATTTCGGGAGTAATGGCGCTTTTCAACTTGTTTCGGAAGTGACGGAAAGCTCTCGAATCCCTCATCCCTAAATGAAGGAGAGTCACTCGAGAGACATCGACCGATCGTCGAACCCCCTCGCCAGTCCGCCTAATCGCATGACTCACAGGAAAAACCCTCGCGTTTGCGCGATAGTGGATCCGAGAACATATTGGCGACGCAACTTCCACTCAGTCTTTGAGCACGGATTCTGCGAAGCCCGCCGAGGACGAGCTCTCCTTCGAGGCCCTGCTCGACGGCAACTACCTGCTGCCAGGCGATCTACTCGACCCCATCGACCCAGATTGGGAAATCGATGCCGTCATTACCGACGACCGGACCATTCGCATCGACGGTGTAGACGAATTCGACAGCCTTGACGAAGCGGCACAGCACGTCGGTGTCGAGAACCTCAGCGGTTTCAATTTTTGGGCCCTCGAGAAGGACGGTGGTCTCGCAACGATGGCCGAACTCGTTACTGATGGGCCGCGTGAACCGGAAACCGTCGAGTAGCGCAACTCAGCTTCGAGTGTTTCAGCCGCCTTCTCGTGTCGCGCTTCCAACCAATTGTCTACTGAAATGCGCAGGTCCGAGCCGCTGATAGCACCTGCGCAGGCTAAACTTCACTCAAACCTAGATGCCAGAAGCTGTGAGGAAGGAGAGCCGCTGTGTCATACGACTCCAAACTCGCGTCGTTCCTCAGCGGCGCCACCCGTTCGCAGTTAGACGGGTGGGCAAAGAGCGGCGTGCTGCGACCCGAAATCTCGTCCCGCCCTAGGCGATATTCTTTTCGCGATGTCGTGGCTTTACGGACCATCGCCAAGTTGCGTTCAAAAGTGTCACTGCAGAAGATCCGGGCCGCTCTTGCCACCTTGAACGACCAAGAATTCAACGAGCACCTCTCCACGTACAGGTTCGCTACCGACGGCGAGTCCGTGAAACTGTGGACGGACGAGGGCTGGCTGGATCTGGTGTCCAATCCGGGACAGTGGGAGCTCTACACGTTCGAGGATATTTACGGCGAGTTCCCCAATTGGAAGAACCGGATTGTTCCTCCGCTTCTGCGGCCGCACGCGGGAATTGAAATTGACCCTCAGAAAATGCACGGCACTCCCGTGCTTACTGGCACAAGGGTTCCATTCGACCTAGTCATCGATCTATGCAGCGGCGACGAGGCGATGGATATGGAAGAACTCAAAGACGCATACCCGTCACTAGACCGGGACGCCATTGCACACGCCCTTGACTTTGAATCAGCCGTTAAAGAGTGGTCTGCGTGAGATTCCTCTTCGACGAGAACTTTCCGGGGAACACGATCGGACCTCTGCAACGACTAACCAAGTCGCGACACGTTTTTTTTGAAACCGGGCCGCGACTACCCAACTGGGATCAGCGATGTCGAGCTATTCGACACCGCTGCATCGCTCGGCGCCGAGGCAGTCATCACAGCTGACCTACTCCAAATTCAGGGGTTGGACCGGAAGCACGAACGGGCCGCGTGCAGGTCAGCGGGATTGCACTGGATCGGGGTTCCTCGGCATCCCCAGGCCCGGGGCCGGCGCATCGCTCATCTTCAGCTGGCGCAGCTAGTTGCGGCACTCGAACCAATGGCAGCTCAGATCAGTGAAGCTACAGAGCCAAGAGCTTTTCTATTGACATCCGGTTCGTTGAATGCGCATTTCCAAGACGGCTACCCGCAGGCCCTCTAGACCGACGGCAATCCCACTTGCGGCGTGGAGCACTCGGTTCGCGCTTGTATGTTCACGCGCGGCCCACCGAAGGCCCGTCGATAGGCAAAGGCCCTAGGGCTTCGTCGCGGTGATGGCGAATTGGAGCGGCAGGCGCTCGGGGTTGTCGCGGAGGATGAATCCGCGGGAGTCCTCCACCATCAGCTCCGGCCAGGGGCACCACGCGGAGTAGGGGGTTTCTTCGAGGGCGGTGATGGTCAGGCCGGCGTCGATGAGCGCGGTGACAATCTCGCCGAGCGAGTGGTTCCACTGGTGGTTACGCGGGCTCGTCAGCTTCGGTGCACCCGGGGTGGTGACGTAGCTGTCCTCGTCCTCCCAGGTCAGCGGGTCGGGCATTTCGAAGTACGGCTGCTCAATGCGCAGGCCCTGGGAGACGTCCTCGCCGATGGTCATGAACATGGGGTGGTCGTCGCGGATGAAGAAGGTGCCGCCGGGAGCAAGCAGCTTTGCGACGACCTCCGCCCACCCCCGCACCTGCGGCAGCCAACACAGCACGCCGGCGGAGGTGTAGACGAGGTCGAATTCGCCGTCGACAGCTTCGCGGGCGTCGTAGACGTTGCTCTGGATGAACTCGACATCCGCGTCGGCCTGGGCAGCGAAGCCGCGGGCGTAGTTGAGGGACTCGGCGGACAGATCCACGCCGACAACTCGGGACGCCCCGCGGCGGGCAAACCCGATGGTGTCGGTGCCCACGTGGCACTGCAGGTGGCACACGGACTTTCCGGTGAGGTCGCCGAAGCGGTCGATGTCCACCGCGAGGACGCTGCTGATTGCGGTCTTGTCCGCGATCAGCTCGTCCTTGCCGCCGTAGTTGCCGAACATGTGGGCGTGGGCCCGTGAATCCCAGTTGGCTTGGTTGTCCGCTAACCAGGATGCTGTTTCGGACTGCGGTGCGTTGGTCTGCTCGTCGCTCATGGTGGCCGATGTTACGCGCCGCGGGCTTCGTCGATGAGGCGAAGGAGCTTACTCACTGGAATTGAGGCCTCGGCCCCAGCCCGATCATCCACTCCGGCTTCAATGAACCGCCGGAGCACATCGTTGGTAGAAACTCCCTCGGCTGCGGCCATTCCCCGCGCGGCGCGGAGCATCCGATTGGGCATGGTGACAGTAAACGCAACGCTAGCTTCGGGGTCTGCGACATTGCCCAGGTCTCCTGGTTGAGCATCTTCCATGAGATCGGAGGTGTCGGTGTTGTCGTAATAGGAACGTAGTTTTTCCGACTGCTGCTCGTTCATCGTTGCTCCTTCCTCCGGAATTGCCTGATTTCTTGGGCCTCGCACACTTGGTCGGCATTTTTATCACCCGCTGGCGAGACTAGCTTGCGCGAGAGTAGAAACCTACCCATTTAGCTGTCTAAAATGCGTAATTATCTTCCCCATCCTAAAAACTAAGAACGGAGGTGCCATGAGAAAGTCTCTGACCCCAGTTCGGAGAACTGTGGAGGAATTGGATGAAGAACTCGCCAGTTTGAAAGCCCAAATGGCACCTCTCACCGTCGAGCACCTTCGTCGCTTACGGGATGCTGGTGCGATTGAGTATGCGGAAGAGCGACTCTTAGAGCGGTACGAGGCCTGTATGTGGCTCCGATACGGAGTGGCGTGACTTCATCACGGGGCCTCGAAAACGCAGTGCGCGCCTTCATGCTGCTGACGGTGCAATTGCTCGAGAGGACCCTTGAGGGCTCATCGCCGATCGACGCGGAGATTCTGGCTGACGGACAACGAGCATTCGTCGAGGGTACTCATCCGGTCATTATTGCCCACTCTGGGAGCGACCGCCTAGTCCTCCGCTATGAGTATCTACTCAGATATGACGATGTCAACGACGATGTCGAAATAGAGAAAAGCACCTTCAAAATCGAGTTCAGGGCGAGAAAGAAGCCCGTCCCGGTCGTCCGGTTCGAGTACGAATCGCAAGCCAGGAACAAACCCGCTTCGCATTTCCAGTTCCACGCTGACTCGGTGCCACTAGGACTACTGCTTGCCCGTGCGGGAAGGTATGACACCGCAGCCCAGCAGCAGGACATCCATTTCCCGATGGGCGGACCTCAATTCCGTTTGCAACTCACGGATGTCGTCGAACTGCTTATCCGAGAGTTCGGTGCTGCGCCCGAGACAGGATGGGAAGAGTGGCTCGATTTTCACCGCACCCTCTACCACGACGCGGAGGTGGATCGGGTGATCCACGGAAATCTTTCCCGGGCGGTGGCCCTTCTGGAAGAGAGCGGGTACAGGGTCGAAGGACCAGAATAAGGACTGCTACCGGAGGATCGTCGCAAAGCAATTGCTCGCAAAGCACAATCGTGTAATTCGTGCCACAATGCGGTGGTGTGAGGCACGAGAAGCTACGCTCCCGCAAACCGTCCACAAATCCGAAGTACGCAACCTCCCCCTCCACCACCCACTACCGCGGCACCTCGCCGGCGCGCATGCAGGCGTCGAGGTTCCGCAACAAACAGCGAATCCCGATGATCCCGGCCAGGTGATAGTGCACGTTTGGGCCGGGCGTAGGGGTTAGGCAGTTTCAGTTGTTGTTTCAGCAGTCGGTGCCTTCGAGCGATCGAAGGCCAGCAGGAGTAGGCCGAGGAGAATCCAGCAGCACAACACTATCCAGGGCTGCGTGGACCCGGCACCATCGAAAAAGCTTAGCGAGCGAACGAGGAAGCCCGTCGCGCCAATCGGCATCAGCTGGCCGAGCGTGGACCAACCCGCCGGCAGCAACCACGGGCCCGTGGCCAGGCCGGACAAGGGGTTGGCAACGAAGATTGTCAGCACCGCGCCCAGGCCCGCACCCGGCATACCCATAAGCGCGCCGAGGCCCGCGGTCACCGACGACGTCGCGGCGATGCCGAGCGTCACAGCCAACCATTCCATGAACACGCTGCCGGAGAGGGTGCCGTATACGCCGTGCAGCATCCAGACCGCGACACCGGCGCCAATCATTGCAACACCAGCAATCACGGCAGCCTTCGACCACTTCTTCCCGCGAAGCAGCAGCGTCGGCAAGATGCCCGAGATCACGCCGCCGAACGCGAGCGGCAGTCCGAGCAGCGCGAGGCCTTGGGCCTGCGGGTCATCTTTGGTGGTGGGGGCGAGATCCTTCGTTTCCACAGGCATGCCGCTGGCCTCCATGTTTTGAGCGACACCGCTCAGCATTTGCACGTACGGTGCGCCATTGCCGGAGGCGGTATACACGGTCGCGCCGCCTTCACCGATCGCGATCGCGCCAACCGCCTCGCGGTCGCGCACCATCGTCTCCGCCTCCTCCGGCGAGCTCACGGTGATGAAGTCCGGGTGCTCCTCTTGCTGTTCAGCTTGAGCAATGAGCTTCTCGACGACAGGCCCCGGACCGGCCACCGCAACCGGCACCCCGTCCGGCCCGGACGCGAATGTCGGGGCCAAAAACGCCCAGAGCATCAGTCCGATGACGACGGGGATGCCAAGGATCATGGCGAGTGCCTTCTTTGTTGCGCCCTGCGTGGGTGCGGGGCGCGCCACGGTTGTGGACATAATCTCCTCCAAATGGAACAGTGTGTTTCAATTACACAAATGGAGCATACTGTTCCACTTCTGGCGCGTCAACGGTAAGCTGCGGGTCATGCGAAAAGATGCTGCCGAAAACCGTCAAGCGATTGTGGAGGTCGCCTCCACGCTCATCGCCCAGATGGGGCCTGGCGTGTCGCTGCGCAACATCGCTAAGGAGGCAGGCGTGGGCGTGGCCACCGCGAGCCGCCACTTCCCCGACAGGGACGAGCTCTTCCGCGCGGTGCTCGAACACATCATGAACAGCATGCGCGACGTGGTGGCCAAGCACCTCCTGCGTTTCCCCGACCTACCCGAAGACACCTGGCGTTCCGCGATCGGCGAGATGGTGAACTTGAACTTCCCCGCCGTCGGCCAGGAAATCCTGCCCAAACTGCTACCCACGTTGTCGCACGAAGACAGGGCTGTCGCCACCGCGCAGCTGCAAGCCATCTACGACCCGCTACTTGCGCAAGCCAAACAGCACGAACTGTGCCCCCCGGACCTCGACTACCTGTCGTTCCACTTCGCCATCATCGCGCTCTCACGCCCGCTGCCCGAGCCCGCGGAGGAAGCGTTCGCGGGCAGGCGCGCCTGGCTCGTCGACGTGTTCATTGATGGATTGCGCACCCAGCAAGCGAGCTAATGTACGGGTCCTACTAGCTCGTCGATAAGCGAACGCACACGGGCGTCAATGTCGTCGCGCACGAGGCGCATGCGCTCCATGCCTTCGATGCCGCGGTGCGAGGGTTCGTCGGTGCGCCAGCGCTCCAGCGTGCCGCGGGCGCCGTCAGGCATTTCCACCTGCGCGTCTTCGCCGAGCACCACGACGCGATCAACGCTGCGCAGCAGTTCCGGATCGATGGGTTTGGGCGTGCCGTGCGACATGTCGGCGCCAGTCTCTGCAATCGCCTCGACCGATTCCTGGTTCAGCTTCGTGCCGGGTTTGGTGCCTGCGGAGTGGATGCCGAGCTGGCTACCCGCGTGCTTCTCGGCGAGCGCCGCCGCCATCTGGGACTTGCCGCCGTTGCCGACGCAGACGAACAGGACTGAGGGCTTCATGTAAGGCTCCTTTGGTTAGGCAGGGTTGGGTCACCGGGGAACAGTTTCGGGCCGATCCCCCGCATGAGGTAGACCAGGCCGACGAGCACCGGGATCTCGATGAGCGGGCCGATCGTACCCGCCAGCGCCTGCGCGGAGGTGGCGCCGAAGGTGCCGATGGCCACCGCGATGGCGAGCTCGAAGTTGTTTCCGGCGGCCGTAAACGCCACTGAGGCCGACTGGGCGTAGTCCATGCCGGAGAGTTTGGCCACCACAAGTGCCACGGCGAACATGCCCACGAAGTAGCACAGCAGCGGCAGCGCAACCGTGGCCACGGTCAACGGCCTGGACAGGATCTGGTCGCCCTGCAGGGAAAACAGCAGCACGATCGTGTACAGCAGGCCGATCAGCGCCAGCGGGGAGATTCGGGGCAGGAAGGTGTTCTCGTACCAGTCGCGGCCCTTGGTGCGCTCACCGATGATGCGAGAGAGCAGCCCGGCTAGCAGCGGGATGCCCAAAAAGACGAGCACGGAGGAGACGATCGCCCAGAAGGAGAACTCCACCGAGGTGGTCTCCAAGCCCAGCCAGGACGGCAGGACCTGCAGGTAGAACCAGCCGAGCACGCCGAACATGAGCACCTGGAACACCGAGTTGATGGCCACCAGCACAGCGGTGGCTTCCCGGTCGGCGCAGGCGAGGTCGGACCACACCAGTACCATGGCGATGCAGCGCGCCAGGCCGACGATGATCAGGCCGGTGCGCAGCTCGGGCTCGTTGGGCAGGAAGATCCAGGCGAGCGCGAACATGAACGCGGGGCCGACAATCCAGTTCAAGATGATGGACACGGTCATGAGCCGTTTGTCGGTGGCGATCTCGCGGGTCTTGTCGTAGCGCACCTTGGCCAGGGGCGGATACATCATGATCAGCAGACCCAACGCGATCGGCAGCGAGATCCCGCCGACCTCCAGGCGCTCGAGCGCGCCCGAAAGGCCCGGCACCGCGCGGCCGAGGGCAAGGCCCGCAGCCATGGCGAGCATGATCCACACCGGCAGGAAGCGGTCAAGAAATGACAGGCGCTCTACTGGCTGAGAGGTTGTGTCTTCCATCTGGAATCCTTATCTATTGACGATTATCAATACGAACACTAAAAGGCACATTTATCGCTGTCAATATGAAAAGGTAGGAAGCATGAAAGATTCTGTCGCCACGACAGCAGACACTGGCCTCGACTGCTGCTCGCTGGGCTCCGGCTTGCTCTCCGCAGACGACGCGACGCGTTACGCGGCCCTGTTCAAAGTTTTGGCGGACCCCGGCCGGCTGCAA
Organism: Corynebacterium sp. ACRPZ; assembly: GCF_022346205.1. Lineage (NCBI taxonomy): Bacteria > Bacillati > Actinomycetota > Actinomycetes > Mycobacteriales > Corynebacteriaceae > Corynebacterium > Corynebacterium sp. ACRPZ. The sequence continues at coordinate 108,050 of NZ_JAKRMR010000004.1, read as the reverse complement.
CTACTCTCCTGGCTCGCCGAAGAGGGCTGCGAGCCGATGAGCGTGAGCGAACTGACGCAACGCTCTGGGCTAAGCCAACCGACGGTTTCCCACCACCTCAAAAAACTTACCGAGGCCGGTCTCCTAGAAAAGAGCCGCCTGGGCAGGTCAGTCCTCCACCGGCTACGCCCGGAGCTCTTCGCGGAACTTCGCACCGTGCTGCAGATGGACTGAGACTTACCATCTGAGACAGAACCACTCCCAGCAGAACTGGTCCAAAGACTGCCACATGCCCCTACAGCTGGGAGAAACGCTCCAGATCATCCGGAGCGCCGGCCAGCACAATCAATTCCGAGGCGCTGAGCTGCTGGCCTGGGGTAAACGGCCGCCATTGACCTGAGCCAGTGCGCACGGAGACCACCTGCACGCGGTGCTTCTCCCACAGCTTTTCCGCGTCGCAGGGGCCGGACAGCAGCGCACGCGGCGGGGCCATCTTGATCACGCCGTAGTTCTCCGCCAGCTCTGCGAAATCCTGGAACCTCCCGCCGAGCAGATGCGCCACCCTGCGGCCGGTGTCGTGCTCCGGGTGCACCACGTGGTGCACGCCGAGGCGTTGCAAAATGCGGGCGTGGGACTCCGAATCTGCCTTCGCCCAGATGTCGGGCACCCCCAGATCCACCAGGTTGGAGGCGGTCAGGATGGACGCCTCCAGCGCGGAGCCGATGCCGAGTACAGCGCGTTTGACGTCGTGAACACCGAGCTGGCGTAAGGCTTCGGGGTCGGTGGTGTCGGCGACGGTGGCGTCGGTAAGCAAAGGCGCATGCTCGCGCACCAGCCGCTCATCCGCATCGACGCCTAGGACCTCCACGCCGTAGCGGGTGAGCTCCTGGGCGATCGCACCGCCGAAACGGCCCAGGCCAATGACCACCACGGGCGGGATATTCAAACGCTGCGTGGACGTGAAACGGGGGAAGTTAACCAATGAACGGCCTTTCTGTGGGGTAGTCGAACCTGCGGGAAACAGTGCGCAGCGCCAGCGCCGCGACGAGTGTGAACGGGCCGATGCGCCCGAGGTACATCAGCAAGCACAATGCGAGCTGCGACGGGCTGGACAAGTCCGCGGTGATGCCGGTGGAAAGCCCCGTGGTGGCAAACGCCGAGATGACCTCGAAGTTGACTTGGTCGGCGGTGAACTGGGGGTCGCAAATGCGCAGCGTGGCCACGCCTGCGGTCACCGCTACCAGCCCCGCCGCGGCCACCGTCATGGCCTGGCGCACCACACCTTTTGGCACGGTGCGGTGGCCCACGGTGGTGGCGTCGCGGCCTTTGAATTCCGCCAGCATGGCCGCTAGCAGCACGGTCGCGGTGGTGACCTTGATGCCGCCGGCTGTGCCCGCGGACCCGCCACCGATGAACATGTAAATGTCCGTGACCATCAGCGTGATCGGGTGCGCCTCGGCGTAGTCGACCGAGTTGAACCCCGCGGTGCGCGGCGTCACCCCGGAGAAGAACGCGTTGAGGCACTTGACGCTGGTTGGCATGCCGGCGAGGAAGCCGCGCCACTCCAGCAGCGCGATGATGAGCGTGGCGCTCACAGCCAAAAACGCGGTCGCCTTCAGCGTCATGCGGGTGGTGATGGACAGCCGCCGCGAGCTCACCGGGGCGCCGTGGATCAGACCGCGCACCCGCTCGCGGCCGCGGCGCACCAGCTCAGAGAGCACCGGGTAGCCCAGCCCGCCAATCATCAGCGCACCCGCCAACGGGATGAGGATCCACCCGTCCGTGTTGTAGGAGACCAGGCTGTCCGGACGCAGGCCAAAGCCCGCGTTATTGAACCCGGAGATGGCGTGGAACATGCCCTCGTATGTGGCGCGCCCCGGCGCCATGCCGTAGTCGGTGACGAAGCGGATGCCCAAAATCACCGCTACCACCCCCTCAAAAAAGAAGGTGAGCAGCAGCGTTGCCACAAGCGTCCGCCTCACCCCACCATCCAAAATCGGCCGCCCCTCGGCTGCCGTGGCATACCGTGAACGCAGCTTCACCCGGCCGGTGAGCAGCATGCCGGTAAGCGAGGTAATGCTCATGATGCCCAGGCCGCCGGCCTGGATCAGCGCCAGCACAATGAGCTGTCCGGCCAGGCTCCAGTGACTGCCGGTGTCCTCGGTGACCAGGCCGGTCAAAGTGGTCGCGGACGTGGCGGTAAAAAGCGCGCTCATCAGCGCTGTCGGCGCGCCGTCAGCGGAGGCGAACGGCATGGAAAGCAGCGCTGTGCCGGTGAGGATCAGGGCTAGAAAGCCCAGCGCAGTCAGTTGCGCGGGGCCGAACCACCTCGCGGAGGCTGTGTCATTCACCGGACAAACGCTCCTCCGCGCCGCGCAGCTTAGCTACGTCTTCCGCCGAATACGTCGCCGCGATTTGGACATCGTTGCCGCCGGAGAGGTTCACCCGCGACAGGCGCACCCGCTGCGAGCCCGGGACCAGCGGGAAGTTCGCCGAGCGCTCCGAAACCTGCTTCACCGGGAACCCGGCGCGCAGGGCGCAGTGATTCAGCCACACATCGTCGGCGCGCGGGGCAAGGTCCAAAAACTCCGTGCCGCGCTCGGCGACGTAGCGCACCATCTCCTTCGGGTAGCGCACGCCGTCCACGCCGGTGGCGAAGTGCAGAATCGACGGCTCGGCGCTGCGCACCGGCTTCCACTTCTTATACGGGGCGATGCCGTCTTCATCCAGGACCACTCTGTGGGCGCGGTAGGCGGTGATGGTGGTGGCCGAAGGGGCGTCGATAAGCTGTTGTGCGAAGGTGCGCGGGTAAAGCACATCGTCATCGACAGTGATGACGTTGCAGTCCGGGTACTGTCGGAACGTGCCGTAGTACTTGGTGTGCGGGCCCAAGCCGCCGGTGGACTCGTGCACCTGCAGGCCGCGATCCGCCAACGCCCGCAGCGCGTCCGGCCACCGGGCGTGAAAATCCACGGGATCCAGCCACAGGTGCACCGGCAGGCGCACCGTGCCCACCAGAAGCGACGCGATCGCCGCGGACGCTGAGCGCAAACGGGTGCCGTGGGTGGTCAAAGAAATGACGGTTTCGCCGTCCTCGGGGAAACGCTTATCCGAGTTGTGCGCCGCGTTGAGCAGCAACGGGAGACGAACGAATGCGCCGGTGGCCACGAACCCCTGCCGCACGGCGTAGTCAATCCACATGGCGCATTACCCTAGCCGACCGGCGAGGGAGGGTGCATGATGGAGGGCATGACTGACACTGGGACTCACACCGCCACACCCCGCGACTGGTGGGAAGCCGCCCGCCCCCACACCTGGCCCAACGCATTCGCCCCCGTCATCGCCGGCACCGGCGTGGCGGCCCTGACCTTGCAGGCCCACCCCGGCCGCGCCGTGCTCGCGCTTTCAGTGGCGTGGGCGCTGATCATCGGCGTGAACTACGCCAACGACTACTCCGACGGCATCCGCGGCACCGACGACGACCGCACCGGCCCGACGCGCCTAACCGGTTCCGGGCTGGCCGCGCCGGAACAGGTGAAGCTTGCGGCGTTTATCGCGTTCGGCGCCGCCGCGGTGTTCGGCGTGATCCTGTCCGCGGTGGCCGGCGCGATGTGGCTCGTGCTGGTGGGCGCGCTGTGCATCGCCGCGGCGTGGTTCTACACCGGCGGCGACAGCCCCTACGGCTACTCCGGCTTCGGCGAACTCTCGGTGTTTGTGTTCTTCGGGCTGGTCGCCGTGATGGGCACCGAATACACCCAGTCCGGAATGGTGTCGTGGGAAGGCTTCCTGTGCGCGCTGGCCATTGGCGCGATCTCCGCGTCGGTGAACCTGGCCAACAACATCCGCGACATCCCAACCGATGCGGCCGCCGGCAAGCGCACACTTGCGGTGAGGCTTGGCGACGACAACGCGCGCACCCTCTTCACCGTCCTGACCTTGTTCCCGTTCTTCATCTCAGTGGTGCTGTCGATGACCACCGTGTCTGCGCTAGCGGCTCTGGTGGCGCTGCCGCTGGCGGTGGCGAGCGTTTTGAAGGTTCGCGGCGGGGCTTCGGGCAAAGAGCTCATCCCGGTGCTGGGGCTGAACGGTAAGACCATGCTGGCCTGGGCCGTGGTCACCGCGGTGGCGTTCGCGTGGTTCGGCTGGTCGTTCTGGGGTCAGTTCGCCGGTATCGGCGAGGCCGTGCCGTACGCGCCGTTGGCGTCGCGCTAGGTGTGATGTCCAGGGACGTTGTTGAGTCGGTCGAAGGGTACGCCGCCAATCGCAGAGTGGTGTCGGTGGTGGTTGTAGAAGTGGAGCCAGCCGGGCAGCGCCAGGCGTCGTTCGGCCTCTGAACCGTAAAACCTGGCATAGGCCCAGCCGTCCCCGAGCGTGCGGTGGAATCGCTCGATCTTCCCGTTCGTCTGCGGCCGGTAGGGGCGTGTCCGCTTGTGTCGGATGCCGAGCCGAGCGCAGAAGTCCCTCCATGCGTGGGATCTGTATGCCGACCCGTTGTCGGATAGGACTCGCTCGACGGTCACGCCTCGTTCGGCGAACCAGGCCACGGCGCGTTCGAGAACTCCCACCGCTGTGCTCGCCTGCTCATCCGACCAGATTTCTGCGTATGCGACGCGGGAGTGGTCGTCGATGACTGTGTGAACGAACGCCGTCCCGGTGCGCGGCTTGTGATCTTTTCCTCGTGGTAATCCCGGAGTCGCGAGCTTGTTCCGTGCGCCTTGCTGCCGACCTACGTAACGATGTCCACCGCCGTCGGGGATGTTGCCGAACTTCGTGACATCGACATGAATCAACGATCCCGGATGAGGATGCTCATATCGCCGCAATGGCTCGCCAGTGACACGATCGATATGCGAGAGGCGGTTCACGCGGCAACGGACGAGGACCGCGTGAACAGTCGACGTCGAGAGACCAAGTCGCGCAGCGATCTGGGCTGGCCCCAGTCGAAGCCGCCAGCGCAGGTTGATGATCTTCTTCTTGACATGCTCGGGCGTCCTGCCTGGGATCCGGTGCGGCTTGCTGGAGCGATCCTGCATCCCAAACTCACCCTCTTCCCGGTAGCGGCCTGCCCATTTCCGGGCAGTGATCGGGGAGACCATGAACATCTTGGGGTCGTTTGCGGGAGGGGGTGGAATCCTACGCTAAGGCTTTGGCCAGCGATATTCTCCGGTGAGATTGATGTGTTCCCATCCGAGCGGCGAAACATGGGCCAAGAGATCGGGCGATAGCAGCTTTCCATCGCGTTTCTGGTTTGCAACGACCTCGCCGAGCTTCATGGTGTTCCAGAAGATGATGATGGCGGCGAGCAGATTCATGCCGGCGATGCGGTAATGCTGGCCTTCGGCGGAACGGTCGCGGATTTCACCGCGGCGGTGGAAGCTGATTGCCCGCTTCAGCGCATGATGAGCTTCGCCTTTGTTGAGCCCGATCTGGGCACGCCGTTGGAGTTCGGCATCCAGAATCCAGTCGATCATGAACAGGGTGCGCTCGACGCGACCGACTTCCCGCAGGGCTGTCGCGAGCTCGTTCTGCCGCGGATAGGAGGCGAGTTTCCGCAGAATCTGGCTTGGCGCGACGGTCCCGGCAGCAATGGTGGCGGCGATGCGCAGGATGTCGGGCCAATTGCGCTCGATCATGGCTTGGTTGACCTTTCCGCCGATCAACGCTCGCAGGTGCGCCGGGGCGGCCGACGGATTGAACGCGTAGAGCCGTTTGGATGGCAGGTCGCGGATGCGCGGAGCGAACCGGTAGCCGAGAATGGCACATGCGGCAAAGACGTGATCGGTGAAGCCGCCCGTGTCGGTGAACTGCTCGCGGATATGGCGTCCAGCATCGTTCATCAGCAGGCCATCGAGGATGTAAGGCGCTTCGCTTGCCGTTGCAGGAATCACCTGGGTTGCGAACGGCGCATATTGGTCGGAGACGTGGCTATAGGCTTTCAGGCCCGGGGTATTGCCATATTTCGCGTTGACCAGGTTCATGGCCTCACCTTGCTCTGTAGCGACGAAGAACTGTCCGTCGCTCGAAGCCGACGTGCCCATGCCCCAGAACCGGGCCATGGGTAACGCTGCCTGTGCCTCGACCACCATGGCCAGCGCCCGGTCATAGGCTTCGCCCTCGACATGCCACCGTCCAATGCGGATCAATTCCCAGAAGGTGTGGGTGTTTGTCGCATCCGCCATTTTGCGCAAGCCGAGGTTGATCCCTTCCGCCAAGATAACGTTCATTAGCCCGATCCGGTCAGCGCAGGGTGCTCCTGTGCGCAGATGGGTGAACGCTTCGGTGAAGCCGGTCGCCGCATCCACCTCCAGCAGGAGATCGGTGATGCGCGTGGGCGGGATCTGCTTGTAGAGATCGAGCACCAGATCTTCGGCGCCTGTCGGCGCGGCGGCTTCGAGTTTCTCGATATGCAGAACGCCGTTTTCAATCGACCCGCCCGGGATCGTGCCTGCGCGAGCGGCACGGCCAAGCTCGCGCAACCGCATGTCGAGGCGAGCTTGCCGGTCTGCCAGCCATTCCTCCGGCCGCAATGGCACAGCGAGACGACCGCCTTCCGCGATGGCTTGTGCCGGAACGAGTGCGTGTTTCAGATCGCCATAGCGCCGGGACCTAGTAAGCCAGACATCTCCGGAGCGGAACGCATCGCGCAGATGGAACAGCACCGCGATCTCCCATAGGCGAGCGTCGCCAGCCCTCTGGGCCCGAAGGTGGCGATGCCATTTCGAGCTGGGCCGCAAGAAGCTGGTCATCGCGGCATCGTTCAAACCGGTACGAAGGGCCGTCACCGCTTCCAGAAGCGGCAGTGCAACGGGCGCAGCTCGCAGATCGAGCAGGCGCAACATGCGTGGAGCGTATCGGCGGAAGCGGTGATAACCGTCGAGCACATGATTGAGCGGATCGTCGGCCATGGTGGCGGTCAGCCTGGTTGCCATTGCAACAAGGGTTTTTAAGCCGTCCCACCCTGACCCACTCGCGATGACATCGCCCAGCGGCTGGCCATCATCCTGTGCATCGACCAGGGCGCCCCCGATCTCGGCGAAGGATTTCAGGGTGTCACGCACCACCCCCGCTTCGTCTGCGACCTTTGCATGGCAAATACGCTCCGAAGCACGGTAGAGACGGCCGACGATCCGGTCGTGGGTTTCGACCACTGCGTCGGCCAACATCGCCTGCCATTCCGAGACGCAAACAGCCAAGATCGCAAGCCGCCTGTCCTCCGGGAGATCGCGCATGCCGTCGGCATAATACCGTTCACCCTGCCTGCGCAGACGAGTCACCCGATGGGCAGGAACGCCGGCAAGCAGATCCTCGGGGAGATCGACGCGTTGCAGATATTCGAGCCGGTCGAGCAGCCGGTTGGCCGACGAAGAGTTCGAGCCAGGCTCGAACTGGCGCAGCCACACAAAACGGGTCACCCGATCATCAGCCGTCTCCTCGAGCAATGCCAGCAACTGTTCTCGGATCGACATAGGCAGCCGACTGGCGATCCTCGTCTCGATGCGTCGCTCGGCATCGACGAGAGCCGCGGCACAAAGCCGCTCGATCGTGGATGTCGCGGGAAGGACAGTGCGGGTGCGTCGGCACTCGGCTACGAAGCGACGGGCGATATCCTCGTTCGACACCGCCATCTCGGCTTCTCGGAACAACCATTCCTTCAGCTCGCTCGCACCACGTCCGGAGAAGGTGCGGAAGCCGTAGAGCCCCCGTAACTCGGCAAGATGCTCGTGCCGTGTTTCCTCGCGGGCAGCATAGTCTACGAGATCGTCGGCACCCAGGCCAAGCTGCGCTCCGATAAATTCGATGACCTCTGCAGGGATCAGTTCGCCTGGAGCCAGCACCCGGCCGGGATAGCGCAGGACACACAATTGCAGGGCGAAGCCGAACCTGTTGTGAGCGCGCCGACGCAGCCTGATATGCCCAAAGTCTTCATCACTCAGCGTATAGTGCTTGAGCAAATCCGTCTGTGAAGTCGGCAAGCGCAACAGCGCGTCTTTCTGCCGATCGGTTAGAGTGACGCGACGCGGCATACATGTTCCTTTTTCAAAATCTGATAGCGTTCAAGACGCTTTGTTTATGAAGCTGGTTGAGATACATTTCCAGAGGTCAATGCAATCGTGGCCGAAGCGCCGCCTCAAACCAACGTTTGTGATACATGCTGATCGGATATGCCCGCGTCTCCAAAGCCGATGGCTCGCAGTCTCTCGACCTGCAGCACGACGCCTTGCGCGCCGCAGGTGTCGAACGGGACAATATCTATGATGATCTTGCTTCCGGCGGTCGTGATGATCGCCCTGGCTTGACTGCCTGCCTCAAGTCATTGCGTGACGGCGATGTGCTGGTGGTCTGGAAGCTCGATCGCCTCGGACGATCGCTTGCCCATCTGGTCAACACGGTGAAGGAGCTGTCAGACCGCAAGATCGGCCTGCGGGTTCTGACTGGAAAGGGCGCTCAGAGGCACTGTTGCAAAGTTAGCGATGAGGCAGCCTTTTGTCTTATTCAAAGGCCTTACATTTCAAAAACTCTGCTTACCAGGCGCATTTCGCCCAGGGGATCACCATAATAAAATGCTGAGGCCTGGCCTTTGCGTAGTGCACGCATCACCTCAATACCTTTGATGGTGGCGTAAGCCGTCTTCATGGATTTAAATCCCAGCGTGGCGCCGACTATCCGTTTCAGTTTGCCATGATCGCATTCAATCACGTTGTTCCGGTACTTAATCTGTCGGTGTTCAACGTCAGACGGGCACCGGCCTTCGCGTTTGAGCAGAGCAAGCGCGCGACCATAGGCGGGCGCTTTATCCGTGTTGATGAATCGCGGGATCTGCCACTTCTTCACGTTGTTGAGGATTTTACCCAGAAACCGGTATGCAGCTTTGCTGTTACGACGGGAGGAGAGATAAAAATCGACAGTGCGGCCCCGGCTGTCGACGGCCCGGTACAGATACGCCCAGCGGCCATTGACCTTCACGTAGGTTTCATCCATGTGCCACGGGCAAAGATCGGAAGGGTTACGCCAGTACCAGCGCAGCCGTTTTTCCATTTCAGGCGCATAACGCTGAACCCAGCGGTAAATCGTGGAGTGATCGACATTCACTCCGCGTTCAGCCAGCATCTCCTGCAGCTCACGGTAACTGATGCCGTATTTGCAGTACCAGCGTACGGCCCACAGAATGATGTCACGCTGAAAATGCCGGCCTTTGAATGGGTTCATGTGCAGCTCCATCAGCAAAAGGGGATGATAAGTTTATCACCACCGACTATTTGCAACAGTGCCAACCCATGTTCTATTGCACAAGATAAAAATATATCATCATGAACAATAAAACTGTCTGCTTACATAAACAGTAATACAAGGGGTGTTATGAGCCATATTCAACGGGAAACGTCTTGCTCGAGGCCGCGATTAAATTCCAACCTGGATGCTGATTTATATGGGTATAGATGGGCTCGCGATAATGTCGGGCAATCAGGTGCGACAATCTATCGATTGTATGGGAAGCCCAATGCGCCAGAGTTGTTTCTGAAACATGGCAAAGGTAGCGTTGCCAATGATGTTACAGATGAGATGGTCAGACTAAACTGGCTGACGGCATTTATGCCTCTTCCGACCATCAAGCATTTTATCCGTACTCCTGATGATGCATGGTTACTCACCACTGCGATCCCCGGGAAAACAGCATTCCAGGTATTAGAAGAATATCCTGATTCAGGTGAAAATATTGTTGATGCGCTGGCAGTGTTCCTGCGCCGGTTGCATTCGATTCCTGTTTGTAATTGTCCTTTTAACAGCGATCGCGTATTTCGTCTCGCTCAGGCGCAATCACGAATGAATAACGGTTTGGTTGATGCTAGTGATTTTGATGACGAGCGTAATGGCTGGCCTGTTGAACAAGTCTGGAAAGAAATGCATAAGCTTTTGCCATTCTCACCGGATTCAGTCGTCACTCATGGTGATTTCTCACTTGATAACCTTATTTTTGACGAGGGGAAATTAATAGGTTGTATTGATGTTGGACGAGTCGGAATCGCAGACCGATACCAGGATCTTGCCATCCTATGGAACTGCCTCGGTGAGTTTTCTCCTTCATTACAGAAACGGCTTTTTCAAAAATATGGTATTGATAATCCTGATATGAATAAATTGCAGTTTCATTTGATGCTCGATGAGTTTTTCTGATAGTTAGTCTTTGTAGAGACACAAACCTGAAATTCCGGACACCGCGCTTCAGGACATCTCCCTGGACGCCGATATCTGGCAGTATCCGGACGGGGCACTGTTGCAAATAGTCGGTGGTGATAAACTTATCATCCCCTTTTGCTGATGGAGCTGCACATGAACCCATTCAAAGGCCGGCATTTTCAGCGTGACATCATTCTGTGGGCCGTACGCTGGTACTGCAAATACGGCATCAGTTACCGTGAGCTGCAGGAGATGCTGGCTGAACGCGGAGTGAATGTCGATCACTCCACGATTTACCGCTGGGTTCAGCGTTATGCGCCTGAAATGGAAAAACGGCTGCGCTGGTACTGGCGTAACCCTTCCGATCTTTGCCCGTGGCACATGGATGAAACCTACGTGAAGGTCAATGGCCGCTGGGCGTATCTGTACCGGGCCGTCGACAGCCGGGGCCGCACTGTCGATTTTTATCTCTCCTCCCGTCGTAACAGCAAAGCTGCATACCGGTTTCTGGGTAAAATCCTCAACAACGTGAAGAAGTGGCAGATCCCACGATTCATCAACACGGATAAAGCGCCCGCCTATGGTCGCGCGCTTGCTCTGCTCAAACGCGAAGGCCGGTGCCCGTCTGACGTTGAACACCGACAGATTAAGTACCGGAACAACGTGATTGAATGCGATCATGGCAAACTGAAACGGATAATCAACGCCACGCTGGGATTTAAATCCATGAAGACGGCTTACGCCACCATCAAAGGTATTGAGGTGATGCGTGCACTACGCAAAGGCCAGGCCTCAGCATTTTATTATGGTGATCCCCTGGGCGAAATGCGCCTGGTAAGCAGAGTTTTTGAAATGTAAGGCCTTTGAATAAGACAAAAGGCTGCCTCATCGCTAACTTTGCAACAGTGCCCGCTCAGATCGACACCACGACTGCGTCCGGTCGCATGGTGTTCGGAATCTTCGCCACCTTGGCCGAGTTCGAGCGGGATCTGATCCGAGAGCGCACCATGGCGGGTCTCGCCTCCGCGAGAGCGCGCGGTCGCAAGGGCGGACGAAAATTCGCGCTCACCAAAGCTCAGGTGCGTCTCGCGCAAGCCGCCATGGCCCAGCGCGATACTTCAGTTTCCGATCTCTGCAAGGAACTCGGCATCGAGCGCGTCACTCTCTACCGATATGTCGGTCCCAAAGGCGAGCTCAGAGACCATGGAAAGCATGTTCTCGGACTTACGTAGCAACTCGTTTCTTTTCGCAGGTTGAGCCACCTCCGCGCTTCATCAGAAAACTGAAGGAACCTCCATTGAATCGAACTAATATTTTTTTTGGTGAATCGCATTCTGACTGGTTGCCTGTCAGAGGCGGAGAATCTGGTGATTTTGTTTTTCGACGTGGTGACGGGCATGCCTTCGCGAAAATCGCACCTGCTTCCCGCCGCGGTGAGCTCGCTGGAGAGCGTGACCGCCTCATTTGGCTCAAAGGTCGAGGTGTGGCTTGCCCCGAGGTGATCAACTGGCAGGAGGAACAGGAGGGTGCATGCTTGGTGATAACGGCAATTCCGGGAGTACCGGCGGCTGATCTGTCTGGAGCGGATTTGCTCAAAGCGTGGCCGTCAATGGGGCAGCAACTTGGCGCTGTTCACAGCCTATCGGTTGATCAATGTCCGTTTGAGCGCAGGCTGTCGCGAATGTTCGGACGCGCCGTTGATGTGGTGTCCCGCAATGCCGTCAATCCCGACTTCTTACCGGACGAGGACAAGAGTACGCCGCAGCTCGATCTTTTGGCTCGTGTCGAACGAGAGCTACCGGTGCGGCTCGACCAAGAGCGCACCGATATGGTTGTTTGCCATGGTGATCCCTGCATGCCGAACTTCATGGTGGACCCTAAAACTCTTCAATGCACGGGTCTGATCGACCTTGGGCGGCTCGGAACAGCAGATCGCTATGCCGATTTGGCACTCATGATTGCTAACGCCGAAGAGAACTGGGCAGCGCCAGATGAAGCAGAGCGCGCCTTCGCTGTCCTATTCAATGTATTGGGGATCGAAGCCCCCGACCGCGAACGCCTTGCCTTCTATCTGCGATTGGACCCTCTGACTTGGGGTTGATGTTCATGCCGCCTGTTTTTCCTGCTCATTGGCACGTTTCGCAACCTGTTCTCATTGCGGACACCTTTTCCAGCCTCGTTTGGAAAGTTTCATTGCCAGACGGGACTCCTGCAATCGTCAAGGGATTGAAACCTATAGAAGACATTGCTGATGAACTGCGCGGGGCCGACTATCTGGTATGGCGCAATGGGAGGGGAGCAGTCCGGTTGCTCGGTCGTGAGAACAATCTGATGTTGCTCGAATATGCCGGGGAGCGAATGCTCTCTCACATCGTTGCCGAGCACGGCGACTACCAGGCGACCGAAATTGCAGCGGAACTAATGGCGAAGCTGTATGCCGCATCTGAGGAACCCCTGCCTTCTGCCCTTCTCCCGATCCGGGATCGCTTTGCAGCTTTGTTTCAGCGGGCGCGCGATGATCAAAACGCAGGTTGTCAAACTGACTACGTCCACGCGGCGATTATAGCCGATCAAATGATGAGCAATGCCTCGGAACTGCGTGGGCTACATGGCGATCTGCATCATGAAAACATCATGTTCTCCAGTCGCGGCTGGCTGGTGATAGATCCCGTCGGTCTGGTCGGTGAAGTGGGCTTTGGCGCCGCCAATATGTTCTACGATCCGGCTGACAGAGACGACCTTTGTCTCGATCCTAGACGCATTGCACAGATGGCGGACGCATTCTCTCGTGCGCTGGACGTCGATCCGCGTCGCCTGCTCGACCAGGCGTACGCTTATGGGTGCCTTTCCGCAGCTTGGAACGCGGATGGAGAAGAGGAGCAACGCGATCTAGCTATCGCGGCCGCGATCAAGCAGGTGCGACAGACGTCATACTAGATATCAAGCGACTTCTCCTATCCCCTGGGAACACATCAATCTTACCGGAGAATATCGTTGGCCAAAGCCTTAGCGTAGGATTTCGCCCTCTCCCGCAAACGACCCCATCTTTGCGGCGATCGTGGCCGGATAGCCGTCTTCGACAATCAGCCGAGCTAACCGGAGACGGGCACGAGGAGTGAGAAGAGCGTTCGGATGGGTCATCAATTGGCCTCCGCCGCGGTCTTCGTAAGCGCGCGTCTGGTGAGAAGCATGATGACGAGAGCGATCGCTGTCAGCACCGAAGCGACCCAAACCGGCGCGAGCAGCCCCAGCCCGGTCGCGAGCCCGAGCGCACCAAGCACGGGCCCCGCTGCAGCTCCGATATTCAATGCTGCGGTTGCGTACGAACCGCCCATCGTTGGCGCACCCGATGCTGCATACAGCACACGCGTGATCAGAGTACTGCCGACGCCGAACGACAGGAATCCCTGAACGAGGACGAGGACGATAAGCGCAACGGGATGAGATGCGACCACTGCCAACACGATCCAGCCTGTCAGCAATAGCGGTCCGCCGACTGCGAGCACGAGGCCAGGTCGTTGATCTGATAGTCGTCCTGCGATCGTGACGCCAAGGAACGATCCGATGCCGAACATCACCAGCGCGACGGACACCCACGCTTCGGCCAAGCCCGCGGTCTCGGTCACGATGGGTGCCAGGAAGGTGAATGCCGCAAAGGTCCCTCCGTTGATCAGCGCTCCGAGTGCCATGGCCAGGATGAGCCGCGGCGTCGCCAACTGGCTGAGCTCGACACGGAGCCTTGGTGAGGTCGCGCTAGTCTCGCTCCGACCAACATTGTTCGTGACGCCACGAATGACTCCAACGGCCGCGGGAATACAGAGGATGGCGATCGCCCAGAACGTCGTTCGCCAGCCCAGCGCTGTGCCGAGCAGTGCCCCGGCGGGGACGCCCACGACGGTTGCGATCGTCGTGCCGGAGAGCAGGATCGACAGTGCACGCCCCTTCTGGTTCGCTGGCACGAGGGTAGTGGCCGTGCTCAGTGCTACGGCGAGGAATCCTGCGTTTGCGAGAGCGCTGAGCACCCGGGTGATGAGCAGGAGAGAGAACACTGGTGTCATCGCTCCGATGACGTGGCTTCCCGCGAACACGAGAAGGCAAACGATCAATGTGAGCCGCGGTGGCCAACGGCGAGCGAATGCCGCCATCACTGGCGCGCCGACGACCATACCGACTGCGAATGCGGAGGTCAGCAGGCCCGCAGTGCCGACCGAGACGTCAAGTTCGGTCGCGATCGCGGGGAGCAATCCCGCGAGCATGAATTCTGAAGTGCCCATGACGAAGACCGCCAGGGCAAGCATGTAGAGGGCAAAAGGCATCGAGTACTCCGAGGTGTGAGATCAAGAAATGGTTCTTCTTGTCACCACGGCCAGCGCCCCGGGTACGCCAGACATACGCCCACACAGATCGTGGGCGTCGTAACTAGTGGTTCAAGGGGCTGGCGGTGTGACCGACAACCCCTGACCTGTCTGATTCGGGACTCGACATGCCCCAAACTCTAACATGCCTTCAATGGCAAGCGGTCTGGACAGATACTTCTTGAATCGGCACGGTGTCATTACGGGCGGGGGCCAGAACAACGTCCCTGGACATCACAGCTAGGTGCCTCGTTTTCGCAATGTGGCAAATATTTGCCACATTCCCAAACGCGACCACCCCCAGCCCCGGCGATACACTCACGGGCATGCTTGACGTCCTCACCGGTTTTGCCATCATTTTCACCGTCATCGCGGCGGGGTGGTGGCTGGCGCACAAGCGCGTCATCGGGCCGGGCGAGGAGCGCCTGCAGCTCAACCGCATCGCGTTCTACGTAGCCACCCCGTCGCTGATCTTCTCCTCGGTGGCGGTCTCGGACACGGACGCGTTTTTCTCCTCGGTCATCCTGGTCATCGCCGTCGCCACGGTGGTGACCATGCTCATCTACTGGGCAATCAGCGCGCTCTTCTTCCACCAGGACGCGGCCGAAACAATGGCTGGCGCGGCGTCGTCGAGCTACTACAACTCCGTCAACATCGGCCTGCCCATCGCAACCTATGTGCTTGGCGACGCCACCTTCGTCGTGCCCGCCCTCGTGCTCCAGATGGCGGTGCTCTCCCCCATCGTGATCGCTGGGTTGGACCGCAGCTCCTCCGGCGTTGCCAAGTCCGTGCTGTCCGGGCTGACAGCTCCCGTGGTGGTCGCGGCGTTCGCGGGCTTCGCCGTCTCCGCGGCATCCTGGACCGTGCCGGAGCCGGTGCTCGCGCCGCTGGAGATCCTGGGCGGGGCGTCCATCCCGCTGATCCTGATGAGCTTCGGCGCCTCGCTCACCGGTGAGAAGGTGCTGACAAGCCACCGCGGCCCCACCCTCACCGCCACCGCGTTGAAGCTGGTGGGTATGCCGGCGGTGGCGTGGATCGTCGCAAAGCTTCTGCACCTAGGGCCGGAAGAGATGTACGCCGCGCTGATCCTTTGCGCGCTGCCCACCGCGCAGAACGTGTACAACTACGCGGCGACCTACCGCTCGGGTGAGGTGATCTGCCGCGACACGGTCTTCCTCACCACGTTCCTGGCGCTGCCCGCGATGCTGCTCATCGCCGGGGTGTTCTAGGTGCCTTCGCTTGACGCAGCGAGTGGAGTGGTTCACACTTTGGCAATGACCAAGGCGCGGAAAACAGTGGCCGCCGTGTTGCTTACGGTGGTGGCGATGCTAGGCGGATGCTCGTCGACAGGCGGAGCCCCCCGCAACGAAGACGGCGGCGGCACGGCGGGCGGCGTGGACACCCCGCGGTACGTGGTGGCGATGGTCACCCACGGCGCGCCCGGCGACACCTACTGGGACCTCGTGCGCAAGGGCGCCGAGGACGCCGCGAAGAAGGACAACATCGAGCTGCGCTACTCCTCCGACCCGCAGGCGCCCAATCAGGCGAACCTCGTGCGCTCCGCGGTGGACGCGGGCGTGGACGGCATCGCTGTGACCATGCCGAATGCGGAGGCGATCGGCCCAGCGGCGCGCGACGCCGTGGACCACGGCATCCCCGTAGTCGGCCTGAACGCCGGCATGACCGCGTACCAGGACTACGGGATGACCGGCTTCTTCGGCCAGGACGAGACCGTGGCCGGCCGCGCCGCCGGCGAGCGCCTCAAGGAGGAAGGCAAGAAGAAGGTGCTGTGCGTGATCCACGAGCAGGGCAACTCCTCGCAGGAGGCGCGCTGCGCCGGCGTGCGCGACGGCCTCGGCGGCGACTCAAACGCGGTGGAGCTGCTGTACGTCAACGGCCAGGACCTCACCGCCGTGCAGTCCACCATCACCTCGAAGCTTTCCCAGGACCGCTCCTTCGACACCGTGTTTGCGCTGCAGGCGCCGGTGGCGATGCGCGCCGTGGAATCCGTGAACCAGTCCGGCGCGAAGGCACAGGTGTCCACCTTCGACACCAACGCGGAGCTCGTTGGCGCCATCGCGGACGGGCGCGTGGCGTGGGCCGTGGACCAGCAGCCGTACCTGCAGGGCTACCTGGCGGTGGACTCGCTGTGGATTGCAAAACGCAACGGCGGCACCCTCGGCGGCGGGCGCCCCGTCTACACGGGCCCGAGCTTCGTGGACGCAAGCAACGTCGACAAGGTCGAAGAGGCCGCGAAGGCGGGCATGCGATGAGGGACGACCGCCTGAAAACCCGCACCGGGTTCGCGCGCCTGATCCGCCGCCCGGAGTTTGCCAGCCTCCTCGGCTTCATCGCTATCTTTGTCTTCTTCCTCTCCGTGGCGCCGGCGTTTCGCTCCTTTGAGGCGCTGGCCACCACGCTGTACGCCAGCTCCACCCTGGGCATCGTGGCGCTTGCGGTGGGCATGCTCATGATCGGCGGGGAGTTCGACCTCTCCTCCGGTGTCGCCGTGACCACCGCCGCGCTGGCCGCGACGATGCTGAACTACAACCTGCACCTGAACTCGTGGGTGGGCGCGTTCCTCGCGCTGGGGATCTCGCTGGCCATCGGCGCGCTCAACGGCTTTTTGGTCACGCGCACCGGCATCGATTCCTTCCTGATCACCCTGGCGGCCTTCCTCATGCTCCAAGGCTTGAACCTGGCGGTGACGAAGCTGGTCACCGGCCAGGTGGCCACCCCCACCATCGCGGACATGGAGGGCTTCCCGTCCGCCCACGCCGTGTTCGCCGGCGAGTTCCACATCGGCAACGTGCGCATCTCGGTGACCGTCCTGTGGTGGATCTTCTTCGTCGCCGTGGCATCGTTCGTGCTGTTCCGCACCAAGCTCGGCGGCTGGATCACCGCGGTCGGCGGCAACGCCGACGCCGCCCGCGCCGTCGGCGTGCCGGTGCGCCGCGTGAAGATTCTGCTGTTCATGGGCATCGGCTTCGCCGCGTGGTTCGTCGGCATGCACACCCTGTTCGCCTTCGACTCCATCCAGGCCGGCCAGGGCGTGGGCAACGAATTTCTCTACATCATCGCCGCGGTCATCGGCGGCTGCGCCATGACGGGCGGGCGCGGCACCGCCGTCGGCACCGCCATCGGCGCGCTGATCTTCGGCATGACCAACCAGGGCATCGTCTACGCCGGCTGGAACCCGGACTGGTTCAAGTTCTTCCTCGGCGCGACACTGCTGGTGGCGGTGCTCGCCAACACCTCCTTCGCTAAATACACCAAGGGGCGCTAAGTGGCTGTCATCGAACTGGAAAACATCACCAAGTCCTACGGCAGCTTCGAGGCGCTGCGCGGCGTCAACCTCGCCGTGCGCGAAGGCGAAGTCACCTGCGTGCTCGGCGACAATGGCGCCGGCAAATCCACCCTGATCAAAATCCTGTCGGGCCTGCATCAACCCACCTCGGGCACCATGCTTATCGACGGCTCCGCCTCCACCCTCACCTCCCCCCGCGACGCCATCAGCGCCGGCATCGCCACCGTCCACCAGACGCTGGCGATCGTCGACGAGCTCAGCGTGTGGCGCAACTTCTTCCTCGGCCAGGAACTCACCGGCGCGTTCGGGGTGCTGCGCCAGGCCGAGATGAAGCGGATCTGCTCCGAGCAACTTCTAGAGATGGGCATTGACATCCCCGACGTGGACGTCGAGGCCGGCAACCTCTCCGGCGGCCAACGCCAGGTCATCGCTATCGCCCGCGCCGTCTACTTCGGCGCCCGCGTGCTGATCCTCGACGAGCCCACCGCCGCCCTCGGCGTGAAACAGTCCGGGGCGGTGCTGCGCATGGTCGCCGCCGCCCGCGAGCGCGGCATCGCCGTCGTGTTAGTCACCCACAACCCCCACCACGCCTTCTTGGTGGGCGACCACTTCACCATCTTGAAGCTCGGCCACCAGGAGCTGGACGCGCCTCGTTCCGAGGTCACCCTCGAGGAGCTGACCCACCAGATGGCCGGGGGCGGAGAGCTGGAGGCGCTCAGCCACGAGTTGCGTCGATAAGCTAGCGCTCCGCGAGCTCCGCCTGGATCCAGTCCTTGCGCGCCGCCCGCTGGCGCTTCAGCTCCGCGACCGCCTCATTGGCCTCCAGGCGGTGGCGCTTAAACAGCAGCATCGACAGCGGGAACGCCACAATCAGCGCCAGCAGCGCCGACATGATCACCGGCACCGGCGCGCCGATGAGCACCGCGAGCAGCTGGATAACTGCCGTCAGCGCGATGAACAACAGCAGGCGGTCCAAGCCGTAGATAGCTACGGCTTTGTTCGCCCGGGACTTCGCCTCCGGGTCTACCTGCGGGGAAACTTGATCAGTCACGGTTATTCACCCTATCCGGTGGCCAAGTATGTTTAAAACCATGGGAAGGTTGTTACTCCTCGCATTGGTTGTCCTGGCCGTCGCGCTGCTCTGGCGCGCGTTCGGCCCCGGCTCCGCTGAGCGCTACGGGTCCCCGCGCGGCGGGTCGCAGCCCGGCCAGAAGCCGGAGATCAAAGGCCCCGACGACGACGAAGAGTTCCTCTGGAACATCGAGAAAAACCGGTTCAAGGAGCGCCGCGCGCGTGAAGAGGCCGAGCGCAAGCGCCGGGAGGAAGAGGAACGCCGCCGTCGCCGCGGGGACAGCTAGATATTTGGGGCTAGGCGGCCCCTGTCCAGATTTGTTCACTAGCCGGGTGAACAAATTCGGGTTTTGGGCCCATTTCTCGGGGCGGCGAGCTCCATTCCCCCAGGTCGCTACCCAGTCGCCCGGAATTTGTTCACCCGGGACGAGCCTGAGAGTGAACAAATTTCGAAAAAGCGCCGGGTTCATGACAGATCACGGCAGCCGTTTGTGCCGACCTGGGCAGATAGGGGCGCTCTGACAGATTCCGCCGCGAAGTGTCAGCGGCGGGGCGGAACGCGGCCGAGAGGCCCAGGCGCGGCGGCCGGCGGAACCCCCTACGCCTCGATGAACCCGACGCGCAGGCCGAGCTCCTCCGCCACGGCGATGACCTTCTCCCAGCGCACGCCGGCGCCGCCGTGCTCGATGGTGTGCAGGGTGGAGCGGGACACCCCGGCAGCGTCGGCGACGTCTTGTTGGAGGCGGCCGGTGGCGCGGCGCCGGGAGGCGATCTGCTCCCCCAGTGCGATCAGCACCGGGTCGTCGCTGGCGGGTTTGCCCTGCTTGTTGCGGGGTTTGTGGTGGGCGTCGGTCATCGGCCCGCCTCCTTCCGGCCGGCTTCCTCAGCGAGCACTGCGGGCAGTTTCTCGGCCCAGGCGAGGGCGTCGCGGACGCCGTCGACAAGCGAGCGCTCCGCGGACCACGCCAAAACCGACTTGGCTTTGTCGGTGCGAGACGCGCTGCCGACCACGTCTCCGGGGCGGGCGGGGCCGGTGCGGACCTCAAGCGGGGTGCCGGTGGCTTCGCCGAACGCCTCGGCGAGCTCGAACACGGTGGTGCCCTGGCCGGTACCGAGGTTGATCACGTCGTAGCCGGAATCCCCCACCACAGAGTCGAAGCGCTGAAGCACCGCGACGTGCGCGCGGGCAAGGTCCCAGACGTGGATGTAATCCCGCAGGCCAGAGCCGTCGCGGGTGGGCCAGTCCACGCCGGTGACGGTGAAGGGCTCGCCGGCGGCGTGCGCGGAGATCATCTTGCCCATGGCGTGGGTCGGGTGCGGGTTCTGCAAGCCGGTGCGCAGCGCGGGGTCGGCGCCGATCGGGTTGAAGTAGCGCAGTGCTACGACGCCGAGGCGGCCGGTGGCGGCTTCGTCGCGAAGCACACGCTCCAGCAGCCACTTCGACGCCGCGTACGGGCTCTGCGGGTCCACGGCGCTGGTCTCGTCCACCATGTAATCCTCGCCCGGCTCGTACATCGACGCCGTGGAGGACAGCACGAAGCGGCGCACGCCGAAGCGCTCCATCGCCGACAACAGCGTGATGGCCTTGCCCACGTTGTTGTCGTAGTACATCAAGGGCCGCTCCACGGACTCGGGCACGACGATTTTGGCGGCGCAGTGGATCACCGCGTCGATGTCCGGGTGCTCGGTGAACACCCGCTCCAGCAGATCAACGTCGGCGACGTCGCCCTCGTAGCAGGCGAAGCGCTGGCCGAAGACGCGCAGGCCGGTGGAGAAGTCGTCCACAATCACCGGGGTGAACCCGGCGTCCGCGCAGCAGGACGCAATAGTGGAGCCGATGTAGCCGGCGCCGCCGGTGATCAAGACCTTCACTAGTTCAGCCCCGCGTAGGAGTGCAGACCAGCGATCACGGTGTTGACGTAAGTCATGTTGAAGATCGTCATGGCCATGGCGAACACGTTGATCCAGGCGGCGGCGGTGGACTTCCAGCCGGCCGTCGCACGCGCGTGGAGGTAGGCGGCGTAGAGGATCCAGGTGATCATGGAGACGGTTTCCTTGGCGTCCCAGCCCCAGAAACGGCCCCAGGCCACCTCGGCCCAAATGGCGCCGAAGACGATGCCGATGCCGAACAGCGGCAGGGTCACCACCGCGGTTTTGTACGCGATCTGATCCAGCGTTTTCGCGTCCGGCAGCGGGCGGGCAATCGCACCGAGGACTCCGTGCTCTTTACCGCGCGGCTGGCGCATTCGCAGCAGGTACAGCAGGGCGAACACGCCGGAAACTAGGCCCACGGACGCGCCGATGGACACCGAGGAAACGTGCACCGGCAGCCAGTAGGACTGCAGCGCCGGCACCACGGGCGCGGCCTGCATGTGGAACACCGTGGAGTTCAAGAACATAGCGATGACCATGGGAAACAGCAGCCACGGCCACACGGTGTACCAGTTCTTGCGCTGCACCACCACGGCGGCGACGACCATGATCACGGCGGTCATGAACAGGATGTACTCGTACAGGTTGCCCAGCGGGAACCGCCCGGCGGCGAGCCCGCGGGTGACAAACGCCACCAGGTGCAGCGCCACGCCGACCCAGACAAGCGCCTGGGTCATGCCAGCCCATTTGCGGGCGTTGGCGATCATGTCCTCGTCGGGCTTTTGCTTCTCGACGACCTCCGGTCCCCCCGCGCCAACCAGCACCTTCTGCTCCGCCAGGGCCTCGCGGCGCGCCTCGATGACGCTGTTGACGCGGCCGTAGTAGATGAACGCCAGAATCAGCGCCACGATGTAGACGATGAACGCGGTGCGGAACGTCAGGTCAGACAGCTCCGCCATGGTTGTGTTGACGAGCATGCCCTTAACCTACTCCACTAACCAGTGTAATCAAAGGTCATAGGGGTTGAACTCCCCCTGCTCAACCTCTTCGTCGTCGGGGTCGAGCCCGAGTATGGCGGCGGCAATGTCGTCGAATTCGCGGCCCCACCCGGCGCGGTCGGTGCGGGCGAGCCCGGCGATTTCGACCTGGGTGACGGGGCCTGCGTCCGAGGCCGCCGCGTCCCCTACGTCCGAGGTACGAGGACGTAGACGGACCCAGATGCGGCGGCGCTTGATCGCCAGCGAGCCGGCCAGGCCCGCGAGCATCACCGCGGACGCCACTAGCGCCCACACCTGCGTCGGGTCGCGGGAGATTTGGTAGTTGGCGTATTCGGCGGCCCCGTCGAAACGCACCTTCACCTCGCCGTCGCCGGTGTCCACGGTGGCAACGGAGCCAGGTGTGAGCTGCACACGGGAGACCTTTTCCAGGCGTCCGTCGGCGACCAGGGACTGGTCCAGCACGAAGATGTTTTGCGGCCGGCCGGTGTCCAAGCCGGCGTCGCCGACGTAGACGTCCACGGACACCGCCGGGTCGTCCATGGAGGGGAACGCGGACTGCAGCTGGTCGCCGTTCGGCCCGGCCCAGCGGGCGGTGGGCGCGAAGTTGCCCTCGATGGCGATCTGGTGCTGGCGGCGCTCCGCCAGGTCCGGGTACATGCCGGCGGGCGGGTCGAAGCGCATCACGCCGGAGGACAGGAACGTGAACACGTCCGTGGGCCGAAACTGCATCATCTGCGTGCGGGTCTCCCCGTTCGGCCACGTCAGGGTGATCTGCGGGGCAAACCCGTGGCCCTGCAGGTAAACACGGTCGCCGCCTAAGCGCAGCGGGTGGTTCACCGCCAGGCTCGTGGGCGTCCACTCCTCCTGCGGGACCGACAGGTCGTCGGTGTAGGTGATGTCGGAGGAGAACTCGTTGGCCTGCCCGTTATTCAGGTAGGTGGCCGAAAAGTTCTGGGATTCGAAGCAAAACGGGGTCAGGCCGGTGCCGTCGAAAAGCGGGCCTGCCCGGAAGACGTCGAAGTTGGCGGGGCTGGTGTTGCAGAACACCCGTGATTGCTCCACCGGCACCGCGGATTCAGCCTCCGAGTTGGTGACCACGATGACCTGGCCTTCATAGAAGACCATGCGGCCTGCCACGAACGTGAGAATCATGGCGACGATGCCGATGTGGAAAATCAGGTTCATCAGCTCGCGGGTGTAGCCGCGCTCCGCGGAAATCGAGAACGCCCCGGCGCGGTCCTCGTCCGGGGTGTAGGACGCCACGTGCCAGCGTTTCAGCTGGGTGCGCAACTGCTTCTCGACGTCCTCCGGCGCCCCCGCAACCTCCCCCTCCACGTGGTGCGGCATGCGGCCCAGGTACTTGGGCGCGCGCGTCGGCTTGGCCTTGTACGCGCGCCAGTGGTCGATGGAGCGCGGGATGATGCAGCCGACCAGGGAAATGGTCAGCAGCAGGATGATGGCGAGGAACCAGGTGGACTGGAAGACATCGAAAAGCTGCAGCTTGTCGTAGATCGGGCCGGTGGTGGGGTTGGCCTTGAGGTAGTCGTCCACCAGCGAGGACGACACGGTGCGCTGCGGCAACAATGCGCCCGGGATGGAGGCGACCGCCAGCACGAACAGCAGCATCAACGCGGTGCGCATGCTGGTGAGCCAGTGCCACACCTTTTTCAGCCAGGTCTGTGCCGTCTTCATTTAGATGATCGTCCCTCCGAATCCGTCGACGAGTTGGCGCGACCAACCGATAAACACGTCCCAAGCGCCGGTGATCAGCATGATGCCGACAACGATCATGGCGACACCGCCGGCGATCTGGATGCCGCGGGAGTGGCGGCGCAGCACGTCGATACTGCGCACGGCCTTTGACGAGCCGAACGCGACAAGCAGAAACGGCAAACCCAGCCCGATGCAGTACGCGATGACGAGCAGCACGCCGCGCGCCGCGGTGAAGCCCTGGGTGCCCACTGACACCGAGATAATGGCGGCCAGCGTGGGCCCCAGGCACGGTGTCCAGCCGAGTGCGAAGATCCCGCCGAGCAGGGGCGCGCCGATGATGGTGGTCCACTTCTTCGGGCTCATACGGGTGTCTTTTTGCAGCGCGGGCACGGCGCCCATGAACACCAGGCCCATGAGGATGGTGACCACCCCGCCTATGCGGGTGAGCGTCTGCGCGTTGAGCGCGATGGCGCTAACCGCGCCGAACACGGTGACGGTGGCCAGCAGGAACACGACGGTGAACCCGGCGATGAACAGCAGGGCGGCACCGGCGACCGCCCAGTGCTTGCGGGACACGCGCGCGCCTTTGTCATCCAGCGTCATCTCACCCCCGACCACACCGGTGAGATACGAGATGTAGCCCGGCACGAGCGGGATCACGCACGGCGAGGCGAAGGAGACTAACCCGGCGATCGCCGCCGCGAGCAGGCCGAGCAGCAGCGGGCCGTCGGCGACAAGATCGGCGAAGCCCACCTAGGCCTCCCCGTCGAGACGGTCGATGACCTCGAGCAGATCGTCCGCGGTGATCTCACGGAGGAACACCGCGGCCGGGCGGTGCTGATTGTCCAGCACGATCGTCGTCGGGATCACCGAGGACGGCACGCCGCCCAAGTTGGCGGCGGTCTTAAACGGCGGGTCGTAGATGGACGGGTACGTCACCCCGTTATCCGCCAGGAAGTCCAGCGCGATCTGCGGGTTCGGGTCGCGTACGTTGATGCCCAGCACCGTGCCGTTTCCCTGCGCTTGGAGGTGCTCGTGGGTCTGCTGCAGGTCGTCCACCTCCGCGCGGCACGGCGCGCACCACTGGCCCCACGCGTTGAGCACGACGATCTCGCCCTCGAAATCACTCAGGGCGATGGTCTGGCCCTCCTCCGTGAGCGACTCGCCCTCGAAGCCGGCCAGAGGCTTGCGGTCCGCCTCCTCGTAGAAGATTTCAGTCTGCCCGCCCGGCGAGTGGAACGCGAAGTTGCCGCCGTCGTCCGGGCCGGAGCAGGCAGCCAGCAAAAGCGCGGCCGCACAAAGCGGCGCGGCGAAAAGCTTGCGCATAGTACCTCTCAAATGTGCTGGGCAGGAGTGCTGTAGGCCCAGTCAACAACACTGTCGCCGTCAAACACAAGTGAGGTCACACTCGCCAGGTCGCAGTTGCGGCTCGCGTGCGCGAGGCGCTTGCCCTGCACGTGGCGCTGCACCATCACAATCGGCAGCTGGTGGCTGACCATCACAGCCTCGTGGCCCTCGGCCTTGCTGCGGGCGTCCTCGACCGCGGACCACATGCGCTCGAAGATCTCCTGGTAGGGCTCGCCCCAGCTCGGCTCGAACGGGTTGGTCATGTGCCGCCAGCGGATCGGGTTGATCAGCTGCGAGCGCCACCCCTTCGTGCGCAGGCCCTCAAAGGTGTTGCCGGCCTCCAGGATGTCCTCGCGGGTGTGAACCTCGCAGCCGGTGACCTCCGCGATCGGGCGCGCCGTTTCCTGCGCGCGCTCAAGCGGGCTCGCCGCCAGGTAGACCACGTCGCGGCCGCGGAAAAACGTCGAGGTGGCCACGGCCATGGAGTTGCCGCGTGAAGACAGGTGGTAGCCCGGCATGCGCCCGTAGAGGATCTTCTTCGGGTTGTACACCTCGCCGTGGCGCACCAGGTGCACCGTCGTCTTCGTCATTTAGGCCTCCGCGGGTTTAGCCGCCGCGGCGGCCTTCGCGGCGCCGCGCAGCGCGTCCTCGATGCGGCCGAAGTCCTCGTCCGTCAGCGCGGTGGAGACGAACCAGGTCTCAAACGCGCTCGGCGGCGCGTACACGCCAGCGTCCAGCAGGGCGTGGAAGAACGGGGCGTAGCGGAACGTGTCGGCGGCCTGCATGTCGGCGAAGTTGTGTCCCTCTCCCTCGCTGAATCGGATGGACAGCATGGTCGCCGCGCGTTGGATGTGGTGGGTGACGCCTTCGGCCGTCAGGGCGTCGTGAAGCAAACGCTCCAGAAGGTCGGCGTTCTTGTTCAGCGTCGGGTAGATGTCCTCGCTGGCCAGCTCGAGCGAGGCCAGGCCGGATGCCATCGCCACCGGGTTACCGGACAGGGTGCCCGCCTGGTAGACGGGGCCGTTCGGTGCGAGGTGCTCCATGATGTCGCGGCGGCCGCCGAACGCCGCCGCCGGCAGGCCACCGGAGACGACCTTGCCAAAGGTGGTCAAGTCGCCCGCGACGTTGTCCACGCCGTACCAGCCGGCATACGAGGTGCGGAAGCCCGTCATCACCTCGTCCAGGATCAACAGCGCGCCGTTGAGGTGCGCGAGCTCCTTGAGCTTGGCGTTGAAGTCGTTACGCGGGGCGACGGTGCCCATGTTGCCCGCAGCCGCCTCCGCAATCACCGCGGCGATCTGGCCCTCGTTCTCGCGGAACGCGCGCTCCACCGCCTCGATGTCGTTGTACGGCACCACGATGGTGTCCTGCGCCTGCGCGCCGGTGACACCCGGGGAATCCGGCAGGGAGAACGTGGCGATGCCGGAGCCCGCAGACGCCAGCAGCGCGTCCACGTGGCCGTGGTAGCAGCCCTCAAACTTGATGATCTTCGGCCGGCCCGTGAACCCGCGCGCCAGGCGGACAGCGGACATGGTGGCCTCCGTGCCGGAGTTGACCATGCGCACCTCCTCCACCGACGTGCGCTTGACAATGTGCTCCGCGATCTGGATCTCCGCCTCCGTGGGCGCGCCGAAGCTCAGGCCGTTGCGCAGGGCTTTCTCCACCGCTTCGACAATCTTCGGGTGGGCGTTGCCGTGCACCATCGGGCCCCAGGAGCACACCAGGTCCACGTACGAGTTGCCGTCCACGTCCACGAGCTGGGAGCCGTGCGCGCTCTGGATGAAGCGGGTCTGCCCGCCCACCGAGCCGAAACCGCGCACCGGCGAGTTCACGCCGCCCGGGGTGGTTTTCTGCGCCCGCTCGAACAGTTCGTGCGAGCGCTGGGTGTTAGCTGAAGTCGGCTTTTCCGCAGTCATGGTTGTCTATCCTAGGCCATATGAAAATCGCGTTTTTAGGCCTCGGTCGCATGGGCACGGAGCTCGCGCTCAAGCTCGTCGACGACCACGAACTGACCGTATGGAACCGCACCGCCGAGAAAGCCGAACCGTTGGTCTCGCGCGGGGCTACCGCTGCTTCGACCCCCGCGGACGCCGTCGAGGGCGCCGAGCTGGTGATCACCTGCCTGTTCGGCCCCGACATCGTGCGCGAGGTGGTGATCGAGCCCGCGCTGATCCCCGACGGCGTGACCTGGGCCGATGCCACCACCATCTCCCCCGCGGACGCCGCCGCCTTCGCCGACGCCGTGCCCGGCTACGTGCACACCCCGGTCGTCGGCTCGCTCCCGCCCGCGCGCGCCGGCAAGCTCGGCGTGTACGTCGGGGGCGCCGATGCCTCTCGACGCTCTAAAGTCGCCGACGTCGTTGCCCCCTGGGCCGCCGCCAACCCTTCACGGCTCAAGGAAGTGGACACCGCCGCCGGCGCCGCCGTGGGCAAACTGCTTGCCAACCTCGCCCTGGCCGTCACCATCGAAGGGTTCAAGGAAGCGCTGGTGTTGGGCGAATCCCAGGGGTTGTCGGAAGAGCAGGTGGTGGACATGCTCGACTCCACCGGCCTGGAGTTCATTGTGAACATGAAGTCGCCGTTCCTGCTTGGCGAGCGGTCTACCTCGCCCGGCGACTTCACCGCCGACGCCATCGCCAAGGACGCCCGCCTGATGCTCGCGTCCGCTGACCAGGACCTGCCCGCCGTCTCCGCCGCCCTGGCGTCGTTGGAGGCGCAGCAGGACGCCGGCCACGGCGACGAGGACTTCTCCACCGTCGTGGTGAACCGATAGCGGGTTCCCGGGGCCGGCGGGCGGGGGGCCCGACACTTCGCGGCGGAATCTGTCAGGCTGCCCCCATCGCCCCAGGTCGGCGCAGACGCCCGGCGGAATCTGTCAGGCCCCCTTCGGTCCAGCGACGCGAAAGTCGAGTCCGGGAGGTCGAGTCCGGGCCTAAAACAGGGCGAACTCGACCTCCGCCGCTCGACTTTCGGCGCCGCCCGGCCGCCCTACCGCCCGGCCTCGATCTCGTTGCCCACGACCTCGGCGGCCGGCTTCTTCTTCCCCTGGTTGCGGAAGATGCCGTAGAACACCACCACCAGCAGCGCGATGGCGATCCAGTTGGCCACCTTGGCGTACTGCTCCAGCACCATCACGACCGGCTCACCGATCCACCAGCCCAGGCCCAGGTAGAGGAAGGACCACAGCGTCTTGGAAATGAAGTCCAGGACCATGAACTTCCACAACGGCATCCCGGTCATACCCATGAGTACGAACACCACGAACGCGATTGGCAGCGGGATGGGCACGTAGGCGAGGAAGATGCCCAGCCAGCCCAGCTTGACGGCCCACTGCTCAACCCGCGCGATGTTTTTCGCGGCGCGCGGCGAGTTCGCGGCCTGCACGTCCAGGATCCCGCGGCCCCAGAGTTTGCCGGCCCACCAGTAGATCCAGTCGAACTTGATGTTCACGATCGAGCCGATGAGCAAAAACCACAGCCAGTTCGGCGCCTCCCCCACCGCGGCGAGCGCGCCGGTGGAGGCCGCGCCGACGCGGGAGCCGGTCAGCGCCAGCATGATCGGCGGGTCCAGGCCCAGCAGCCAGGCCCGCAGTGGGATCATGGCCAGGCCGAAGATGCCGACGAAGCCGAACCAGCCCAGGCACCAATAGTCGGCTTTGGTGGGTTTGCCGTTCCATGGCAGGCCGTCTTCTTCCCACCATTCCTTCTCGGCAGGCTCAGCAGGCTCGGCAGCCCTCTCGCGTGGATGCGCGTGTTCTTCCATAGGTGATCAACCTAGTGCACATCCGCCCGCACCCCCTACCCAAGCGGAGAATGAGGTGCTAGGTTCTGCGTGCACGCGACTCAGAGAGGAGGCGCAACATGGAAACACCACAAAACGAATCCGACCGAGGCACACGCCCTGTCGATGCCGGCCGGCTCATCTACGAGCTTTCACGGGAATACGGCGGCTTCGACAACTTCGAGCTTCCAGAGCGCACTGGCAGCCGGGACCTCCCGCTGGTTTAGGGCTTTTGCTTTGCGACGGCAGCTGCCGCCGCGGCCCTCGCATCGGCAATAACCGCCGGCACACCGACCCCACCGGCCCACGCGCCGGTGAGGGAGATGTGGGAGGCCTTTGGTTCGTCGAGAAGCAGGCTGCGCACCTTGGACACGGTGGCGAGGTGGTTCTCGTCGAAGCGGGGTAGGCCGCCGAGCCAGCGTTGGACGTAGATTTCCTCGAGGCCGGCGGCGCGGCCGTCGAAGCCGGTGATGGTTTCGAGGTCGTCGAGGGCCCAGTCCACGAGGTCGTCCTCGGAGGCGGTGATGGCGACGTTGTCGCCGAAGCGGCCGAAGCTGGCGCGCACCAGTGCCCCGCCGCGCTCGGCGAGGTGCGGCCACTTGCGCGAGGAGAACGTGAACGCCTTCGCGTGGACGTCCTCGGCGCCGGTAGATACGAGGACGCCGGAGTTCTGCGGCAGGCCCTCGTCGGTGGCAAAGCGCATGCCCACCACCGCGGAGTTGGCCAGCTTCACGGTTTTCAGCACCTCGGAGGCCTCGGGCGCGATGTCCTTGAGCAGCAGCGCCGCGGTGGGGGCGGGTACGGCGAGGATGACGTGGTCGTAGGCCTTGTCCTCCCCGCCTTTGAGGCGGTACTTCGGTGCCTCAGCCGAGCCTTCGAGACTGATGGCCGAAATAAACGCGTCGATGTAGATGTCGGCGCCGGATTTTTCGGCAAGGGTTTCGTAGAGCTCCTGGTAGCCGTCGCGGAACGTCTTGAACACCGCGCCCTGGCCGGTGGGCATCTCGCGGCGGGAGCGCTCCAGGTTGGCCACGGCGGTGGACAGGTGCACTGGCCCGTCGGCGGCGAGGCGGTCGAACTCCTCCGCTAGCTGCGGGATGGTCGCGCGCACGCCGAGGTCGTCGGCGATGCAGGAGTACACACCGCCGAGCAGGGAGGAGACGATGTTGTCCACCACTTCGTCGCCGTAACGCTCGCGCACAAGCTTGCCGACGTTGACGTCGCCGCCGACTTCCCAGTCGAAGCCTTCGCGGTCGGCCTCGGTGTCGATGCGCTGCGCGGTGTCCTCGCTGACCAGGTGCTTGACAGTCTCGGAGGTGGACGGGATGCCCATCACCCCACCGGTGGGCAGCGCGCGCGCCTCGCCGTCGACCCACACCAGCGAGCGCAGGCCGGAGGGCTCCACCAGGGAGTCGGCGAGGCCGAGCTCGGTGAAGAATTCCACGGCGTCCTGGCGGCGCGCCATGAACGCCTCGGCGCCCATGTCGGTGGGGCCGGCCTCGAAGGCGACGGTGTGGAGCTTGCCGCCGAGGCGGTCGGTGGCCTCGTAGACGTCGACCTTGAGGTCGTTCTCCCGTGCGCGAAGCTCGTACGCGGCGGTCAGCCCCGCAAGACCTGCGCCGATGATGGCAATGTTCATTAGCTCTCCTCGTGGATGATCGCTACGGCTTCGGTGATCGCGTCCGCGTCGGTGGTAGGCAATACGCCGTGGCCGAGGTTGAAGATGTGCCCGGTGGCGTCGCCGGCCGCAATTGCCCGCGCGGCCTCGGCCTTGATGCGCGCGACCTCGCCGCGCACCACGTTGGTGCCGGCGAACAGCATGGCCGGGTCCAGGTTGCCCTGCAGCACGCGCGGGGAGGCGAACCGCGTCGCGGCCGTGTCCAGCGGCACGCGCCAGTCCACACCCATGACCTCGCTGCCGGCCTCGGACATCGCGCCGAGCAGTTCGCCGGTGGTCACGCCGAAGTGGATGCGCGGGATCTCTCCTGCCACGGATTCGAGGATTTCCACCGAGTACGGCAGAACGAATTCGCGGTAGTCCGCTTCGGTGAGGAAACCCGCCCAGGAGTCGAACAGCTGCATCGCGTCGATGCCGGCTTCGACCTGCGTGCGCAGAAAGGCGACGATGGTGGGCACCAAGCGGCGCATCAGCGCGTGCCAGGTCTCCGGCTCGGCGTGCATCATCGCCTTGGTCTTCTCGTGGTTCTTGCTCGGTCCGCCCTCGACGAGGTAGCTGGCCAGCGTAAACGGCGCGCCGACAAACCCGATCAAGGCTTGGGTGTCGCTCAGTTCGTCGAGGATGATGCGGATGCCATCGGACACGGCGGCGACTTCGTCGTCAAGCACAGGAAGCTTCTCGACGTCACTCCGCCCCCTCACCGCCTCCCCCATCACCGGGCCGCGGCCGGGCACGATCTCCACGTCCACGCCCGCCGCCTTGAGCGGGACCACGATGTCGGAAAACAGGATCGCGGCGTCGACGTCGTGGCGGCGCACCGGCTGCAGCGTGATCTCCGCGAGCAGCTCCGGCATGAAGCACGAGTCCAGCATGGGGATGCCTTCGCGCACTTCGCGATACTCGGGCAGGGAGCGGCCGGCCTGGCGCATGAACCACACCGGGGTGCGCGAGGGGGTGCGGCCGTGGGCCGCCTCGAGCAGTGGTGCGTTGGGGAGGTCGCGTCTGGTCATGGCACTCAAGCCTACCGGCGCAGGCCGTGAACCCGGAACCGGCTGGCGCGGCGGGAGCTGTACTCCACAAGCAGGGAACTTCCCAGCATGAGCAGGGTCGCGCCCACTGGCGGCAGCACGCCCGCGGCCGCGAGGATGATGGCGGCCGCGTTGTAGATTCCGGCGAACCACAGGTTCCTGTCGGCGATGCGGTTGACGCGGCGGGCGTGCTCGATGGCCTGGGGCACAGCCATGACGTCGTTGCGGATAAGCACGACGTCGCTGACGTTGTTCCAGTTCGGCACCTTGGTGCCGTAGAGGTCCTCGCCGGCGTAGAGGATGCCGGAGTCCGCCACGCGCAGCACCGGCAGCACGCTGGAATCGCACACCATGGCCACGATGCCGCCCTGGGTGTGCAGGGCGCGCACCGCGGCGGGTTTCTCATTGGAGCGGATGCCGGCGAGCACCTGCGAGATGCCCAAAAAGTCCGCGAAGCGGCGCGCCACCGGGTAGGTGTCGCGCGAGAGCATCACGGTTTCCACGCCCATGGATTCCAGGGTGTCCACCGCCTCAATGGCGTCTTCCTTGGCGGGGTCGAACAAGGTGATCACGCCGCGGTCCTTGCCGTCCCAGCGCACCACCACCGGGGTGCCGCCGGTGGTGGCGGCCACCGACAGCTTGCCCTTGAGCTGGGAGAGGTTGGTCGGGCGCCACAGGGAGGCGTCGTACGTTTGCGTGCGGGCGTTATCGCCGCTACCCCAGGTGGCGGTGACGCGGCCGCCGAACTCGCCGTCCGGGGTGATCGTGTCGTCGCTGACTTCGATCCAGTCCGGCAGGCGCGGGTCCCCGGTGCGGGCGTCGCGCACTTCGCGGGCCGCCTTCACAATGGCGCGGGAGGCCGGGTGGTCCGAGTCCGCGGACAGCACGCCGGCGATGCGCAGCACCAGCTCGCTGCTTTCCCCGGCTGCGGCGGTGACCGTTTCCACGTGCATCTCCGGCAGCACGAGCGTGCCCACGCGGTTGAACACCACCGTGTCCACCTTGGACAGCACCCGCAGCGCGTTGCCGTCGCGCATGAGCACGCCGTTGCGCACGGCAGCCTCGATGCCCTGGCGGATGGCCAGCGCCGGCGAAATGGCCAAACTGAACGGGGCGACCACGATCAGGATCGCCAAGGCTGTCGACGCCGCGGTGTTGACGTTGCCCGTAAACAGCAGCCACAGGCCGAAGTCCAGCACGGCAATCGCGTACGCGGCCGGGATGAGCATGCTGGCAGACCGGGTGGAGACCATCGTCGCGGCGTTTTGATGGCGCGACGCCTCCTCCAGCCAACGTTGCACAGCGGTCAACAGCGTGGTGTGGCCGACGCGGACGGCGCGGACCTTGATGTCGCCTTCGCGCACCACGGACCCGGCGACCACGCGCTTGCCTACCTTTATCTGCGGACTGTCGTGGGTGTTCACCAGCTCCCAGCCGATTTCGCCGGAGCCACCGACGACCTCTCCGTCGACGGGGATGACCTGCCCGGCGCGCACACGGACGTCGTCGCCACGCATGATCTCTGTGGCCGGGAGCCGCTCGCAGCCGCCGCCCTTCTTGCGGTGGGTGACCTCGTAAAGGGACTCCGCGCCGGGGCGGCGCGCCTCCAGCTCGTCCAGCAGGTTTGTGCGCACGCGTATCGAGAAGAAGCGGCCGAGCAGCAGCAACGTGGTCACGGTGCAGGCGACCTCGAGGTAGAGCTCCGGGCCGCGGCCGATCTCCAGCGGCGCCCAGGCGCCGCTGGACTCGTAGCCGATGTGGCCCGCCTCAGTGAACAGCAGCACGGCGAATGACCACAGGTAGGCCGCCAAGATAGCGATGGAACTCGCGCCGTCCAGTGCCGAAAGGCCGCGGCGCACGCCGCCGGCCATCGCGCGGTGGAACGGGGAGGCGCACCACAGCGCCACCGGGGTGGTCAGGGCGAACGCTACCCACTGCCAGCCGGGGAACCCGAGGGCGGGCACGTAGGTGAGCAGCAGCACCGGGATGGTCAGCACCACCGCCAGCCACAGCCTTCCCGGGGTAACCAAGTCGCGGGCGGTAAACAGCACGTCGCCGCTGCGGCGCCCCGTACGGGGCTTGTTCTGCACGAATCCTTGGGCGCGGGCGAGCAGGTGTGCCGCTTCTTCCTTGCGGTGGTGCTTGGCGCGGCGCGGCATCGGGTGCTCCGCCCAGTACCGACCGTGCGCGCGGCGTTGCAGCGTGGAGTCCGTGATCACTGCGGTAACGCCGAATTCTTCGATGATCTTGATCAGGTGGTGCGGCGGCATGGTCGCCGGTGCGGTCACCCACGCCATGCGGGTGGGGTACACCAGGCGGGCGGAGACGCCTTCCATAGATTCCAGGGCGTCCTCGATCTCCGTCAGCTGCGGGCCGTCTTCCACTCCCCGCAGTTCGAAGGCGTAGGAGGCGTTGGGGCGCACGAGCTCGCCGTCCAGGTCGCGCCGTGCCGTGGCTGGGTCGATGCCAGCTTGGCGGGCGGCGTCGCGGGCCGCCTCGATGTAGTTGTCGAGCGCCTCGCCGCTCAGCTGCTCCAACTTGGCGCCTTCGCGCCCGGTGGTGCTGAGCTTTTCCAGGTCCCCGCCCTCGTATTTGCTCATTCCACGCCTTCCCAGACGTCGCCGCTGCGCTTATCTACAAACGCGTTGGCGGCCGGGCGGAACATGAAGAACAGGGCGAAGACCAGCACGCCGACCACCACGAACGCGGCCCAGCCGGCCACGCCGACGAAGAAGCTGGCCAGCTGCAAAAACACCGCCAGGCCGATGAACCCGGCCAACCAACGCCGCGCCACCTTCGAGCCTTTTGGCAGGTAGGCGCAGCACGAGGTAATGAGTGCGCCGAGGATGATGCTGCCCCAGGTGTAGACCCGCAGGTTGCGCGCGAATCTATCAATGAGCTCCTCGTCGGCCCCCTCAATCATCCACGTATCCGGTAGCCGGTCCGGCACCCCGTTGGCCATGGTCAAAAACGCGATGACGAACATCAGCACCGCCGCGATCAGGCACAGGTAGTAGCCGATTTTCAGCGGCTTCGGCCACGCCGGGCCGACCTCGCCGGTGAAGCGCCGGTTCCTGTCGTTCGGGTCCGACACCATGGTTGGGAACATCCCTGCCACCGCTTAGCTCTCCTTCTTCTCCGGCGCTCCCGCCGCATCAGCATTACCGCTGGTTTTGTCCTTGGGCGGCTTGGTCCACGCCACGGAATCCTTGTCAACTGAATAGATGATGCCCAGGATGCCCGCAACACCAAGGATGATCTGGATGACGCCGTCTATGCCGAACATGGCCGTCGGCACCGCGGTGGAGGCCGGCACCATCATGAACAGCGTGACCATGCGCAGGGCGAAGAAGACGGAGAAGATCTGCAGCAGCCTGCGGGCGTTTTCCGCCCATTTCGCCTGTTTTTGTACCGCGCGCAGTGCGAAGACGAACAGCAGGATCACGCCGAGCTGCAGCAGCGCCATGATGAAGATCGAGCCGTACACGCTGGCGTTCATCAGCGCCTCGGAGACCTCGCCGTCGCCGTTGGTGGCGCGCTCCTTGGCCACCTCGCGCAGCGCGGACGGGTCGATCACGCTCGCCGCCACGGCGA
This sequence comes from Corynebacterium sp. ACRPZ, assembly GCF_022346205.1. Classification (NCBI taxonomy): domain Bacteria; kingdom Bacillati; phylum Actinomycetota; class Actinomycetes; order Mycobacteriales; family Corynebacteriaceae; genus Corynebacterium; species Corynebacterium sp. ACRPZ. The sequence continues at coordinate 73,152 of NZ_JAKRMR010000004.1, read as the reverse complement.
AGATCTGGTGCAGTAGTTCCCCGCCGATCATCACGGTCCAGGCCGCGAGCATGTAGCGCACAGCTTCGGGCATGGAGCCCTTGTGCTTCTCGACGGCCTCCGGTCCCACCCGGCTCGGTGATCCCGGATTCATTGGGGGCAAGCTAACCATTGAGCCTCTTTGCTGCCTCGATGGCGTAGTAGGTGAAAATTTGGTCTGCCCCGGCGCGCTTGATGGACATCAGTGCTTCCATCATCGTCTCCTCGTAGTCGATCCAGCCGTTCTGACCGGCCGCGTTGAGCATGGCGTACTCGCCGGAGACTTGGTAGGCGGCCACCGGCACCGGGGACATCTCCGCGATCTTGGCCAGCACGTCCAGGTACGGCAGCGCGGGCTTGACCATGACAAAGTCCGCGCCTTCGGCGATGTCCAGCTCCGTTTCCAAAAGCGACTCGCGCACGTTCGCCGGGTCTTGCTGGTAGGTGCGGCGGTCGCCCTTCAGCGAGGAGCCGACCGCGTCGCGGAACGGCCCGAAGAACTTGGAGGCGTACTTCGCGGAGTAGGCCATGATGGCGACGTCGGCGAAACCCGCGCGATCAAGCGCCCTGCGAATTTGCTCGATCTGGCCGTCCATCATGCCGGACGGGCTGACAATGTGCGCGCCCGCGCGCGCCTGAGCCACCGCCATGTCGCAGTAGATCTCCACGGTGGGGTCGTTGTCCACCACTTCCCTGCCGTGCGCGTCGGTGGTGAGCACGCCGCAGTGGCCGTGGTCCGTGAACTCGTCCAGGCAGGTGTCCGCCATGATGATCAGCTCGTCGCCGAACTCCTTGCGCAGCAGCGCAATCGCGCGGTTAAGCACGCCGTCTTCGGCAACGGCGACGGAGCCGGTGGCGTCCTTGTCCTCCTCGCGCGGCACGCCGAACAGGTCCACACACTTCACTCCGGCGTCGAGCGCCTCGCGGCAGATCTCTACCAGCGATTCCGGGGTGTGCTGGTACACGCCCGGCATCGACGGGATCTCGCGCGGAGCGTCGATGCCGTCGGCGATGAACAGCGGGAGGATGAAGTCGGCCGGGTGCAGGCGCGTCTCCGTGACAAACTCACGGAGAGCGGGGGTTTGTCGCAAGCGGCGGGGGCGTCGAATCAAGTCGTAATCAGCCATGCGCCACATCTTAGAACGCGCACCCGACACGACCCAGCCGGCGCGTTTCTAGCCGGCTGCGGCCGCGGTGTCCCCGCCGGCGCTCTTCTCAGCCTTCGCTGCCTTCCGACGCTTCTTGCGCGGCGGCGGCAACTGCCCCGACGCGCGCAGCCCTGCCACGTGGTCGGCCAGGGCGTCGACGAGGTTGGGGATGTCGGCGACCTCCGGGACGACGTCGACACGCAAGCCTTGCTCCCGCGCCTCCGCCTCGGTGACCGGGCCGATGCAGGCGATGATCGTGCGCGAGTGCGGCTTGCCCGCAATACCCACGAGGTTCTTCACCGTCGACGGGGACGTGAAGCACACGGCGTCGAAGCCGCCGGTCTTGATCATGTCGCGCGTCTCCGGCGGCGGCGGGGCGGCGCGCACGGTGCGGTAGGCGACCACGTCGTCGACCTCCCAGCCCTTCTCCTGCAGGCCGTCCACCAGCACGTCGGAGCCGAGGTCCGCGCGCGGCAGCAGCACGCGCGAAACCGGGTCGATGTCCTCGACGTACTCCGGGAACGCCTCCGCCAGACCGGCCGCGTTCTGCTTCGTGCGGTGCGGCACAAGCTCCGGCTGCATGCCGCGGGCGATCAGCGCGTCGGCGGTCTTCTGCCCCACCGCGCCCAGGTGCACGCCGGCGAACGAGCGGGCGTCCAGGCCCAGCTCCTCAAACTTCGACCACACGGCATCGACGGCATTGACCGAGGTGAACAGGATCCACTGGTAGCGGCCCTCCACGATGCCCTTGATCGCGCGGTCCATCTGCGCCGGGTTGCGCGGCGGCTCCAGCGAGATCGTGGGCACGGACTGCGGGATCGCGCCGTGCTGCGACAGGCGGGCGTTCATCACCCCTGCCTGCGACTTCGCGCGCGGCACAAGCACGCGCCAGCCGTACAGCGGCCGGTTTTCCCACCACGAGTACTTCGAGCGGTCGTCCGCCGCGGTGCCGAGGGTGACCACCAGCGGGCCCTCCAGCTCTGCGTCGAGCTTGCCCACGGTACCCAGCGTCGCGTCGAACGTGCGCTGCAGGCGGGTGGTGCCGCGCGTGGTCACCGTCACCGGGGTGGACGCCTGGAAGCCTCGCTGCGTGAGCTGCTCCACCATCTCCGCCAGGTGCTCCTGGTTCGCCTGGAACACCAGCGGCTGCGGAGCGGATGCGAGCTGGTCCCAGTCCACGCCGCCGTTGTTGAGGTCGGCTTCCGTGTACGTCGATCCCAGCGCGATTCCGGCGAACGACGGCACCGTCGACGGCAGCGACATCCCCGGCACCACCTGGAACTCCATGCCCTCGGCGGCCACCGCGGAGATCTCCTCCATCACTGAGTCGCGCGTCAGCGGGTTGCCGCATACCAGGCGGATGACGTCGCCGTCGCCGGCTTCGCCGCGCTCCACCGCTTCCGCGGCGTCGTTAAGCGCGAGCTTCAGCTTCTCGACGATCACTCCGCCGTCCAGCCCAACCTCCTGCAACTCCGCAGCAGTCGGGTCCTCTGGGCGGGGCGGCTTGCGCCGCGCGCCAGCCTCTTTCGCCTCCGCGCACATTTTCTCGTAGCGCTCGTTGGCCGCGTCCATCTTGGCTTTCGGCACTGGCAGCGCCGCCGCGACGACACTTCGGACCCCCGCTGACACCTCAGGGTCCACGAGGGCGATAGAATTGGATTCCATTACTTCGCGAGCGCGAACCGTGAGCAATTCAGGGTTACCCGGTCCAGCACCAACGAAGATCACCTTCCCCGGCTGGGGGGTGTGAGTGGGCTCTGTCATGGAGAAATCTCTTCTAGGCACAAATAAACCGCCCCCGCGCGGCTGGGTTCGCGGTGTTGATCGGCCTCACAACGGCCCACCGACCCGATTGCGCGGAGGGTATTGAACGTATGGTATCTCCACCATAAAATGCTTCAGCCCGAGAACAAAACCAGCGCTACTCCATCAGGTCGGCGGCGCCGCGCTCCAGCAGCGCCTCGGCGACCTTGCGGCCTAGCTCGGCCGGGTCAGCGCCCTGGGCTTCCTCCACCAGCTGGCGGGAGCCGTCCAGGGCGAACACACCGGCACGCAGGGTCACGCCCGAGCCGTCGAACACGGCTGACGCCGCGACCGGCGCGGTGCAACCCGCCTCCAAACGGGCCAGCACGGCGCGCTCGGCGGTGGATTCGGCGGTGGCGGAGGCGTCGATAAGTGTGTCAATCGCCTCGCGCGCCACGGCGTCGTCGAAGCGGCACTCCACGGCCAGCGCGCCCTGGGCCGGAGCCGGCATGAACACCTCGGGCGAGAAGACTTCGGTGGCGCGGTCGCCGTATCCGCCGCGCACGAGGCCTGCGTAGGCCAGGATGATCGCGTCCAGCTCGCCGTCTTCCACATACGACATGCGGCGCTCAATGTTGCCGCGTAGCGGGCGGATGTCCAGGTCGGGGCGCACGGCCTTGAGCTGGGAGATGCGGCGCGGCGCGGAGGTGCCCACGCGCGCGCCTTCGGGCAGCTCAGCCAGGGTCAGCCCGTCGCGGGCGATGAGCGCTTCGCAGCTGTCCTCGCGGGTGGGGATGATCATGTGGGCGCGCGGCTCTTCGGCAGTGGGCAGGTCCTTGAACGAGTGGACCGCGATGTCCACCTCGCCGTTAAACAGCGCGTCGCGCAGCGCGGAGGTGAACACGCCGACGCCGATGCGCTCCACAGGCGCCTGGGACAAGTCGCCCGAGGTGGTCACGATCTGCAGTTCGGCCGCGTGGCCGTGCTCGCCCAGCGCGTCGCGGACGTGCCCGGTCTGGGTGGTGGCCAGGTGGGATCCGCGTGTACCAATCTTGAACATCTACTTCTCCTTGCCGTGCAGTTCCTCGGGCAGCGGCAGCTTCTGCGCGTCCACCGCCACGGAGGGGCTTTCCAGCCCGAACAATTCGGTGACCGCCTCTTCCACGCTCACCGTCTCCGACGCTGCCGCCAGCTCCTTGATCTTCACTGTCGGCTGGTGCAAAAGCTTATCGACGACACGCTTGACCATGCGGCTGACCTGATCAAAGTCGTCCTCGGACATCTTCGGCAGACGGGTGCGCAGGCGCTGCAGCTCCTGGCCGGAAATCTCCGCGGCGTTGCGGCGCAACCGCGTCACCGCCGGGGCGACCTCGCGCACGCGCTGCTCCGAGCCGAACGTGTCCACCTCTTCGGCCACGATCTCCTCGGCGCGGCGCAGCGCCCGGGAGTCCTCGTTGTCGCTGCCGCGCATCTTCTCGTGCAGGGACTCGATGTTGACCAGGTGCACGCCGTCGATGTCCGCCACAGCGTCGTCGATGTCGCGCGGCAGCGACAAATCCGCCAGCACCAGCGGGCCGGGGACGTCGGCCGGGGTGATGGTGAACTCGTCGGAGGCGGTGGCGGAGACCACCAGGTCCACGCGGTCCAGCACCGAGGCGCGGTCGGCGAAGTCCACCACCTCGGCGGGCACGCCGGCCTCGCGGGAGTGCTCGGCGAGGCGCTCCGCGCGGTCGCGGGTGCGGTTGGCCAGCACCAGCTTGTCAATGCCCTTCTTGCCCAGATGCGTTGCGGCCAGCGAGCTCATCGCGCCGGCGCCTAGGACGAGTGCGGTTTTGCCCCGGAGGTCGTCGACAAGCATTCGCTCCATCGCCTCCTCGAGCGCGACGGTGACCATGGACGCGCCCGAATCGTCGATGCCCGTCTCGGAGTGGACGCGCTTGCCGGTGTGCAGCGCCGCCTGGGCCAGCGAGTGCAGGCTCGGGCCCACGGTGCCGCGCTCCACGGCGTCGACGTAGGCGGAACGCACCTGGCCGATGATCTGCTGCTCGCCCACCACCATCGAGTCCAGGCCGGACGCCACCGTGAAAATGTGCTCCGCGGCCGCGTCCGAGTAGCGCACGTAGAGATAACGGCGCAGTTCAGCCGCGTCGACCCCGGAGACGTCCGCAAGCACCCGCAGCACATCCTCCACCCCGGCGTGGAACGCGTTGGTGACGGTGTAGACCTCCAGGCGGTTGCACGTGGAGATAATCATCGCCTCAGACAGCGACGGCTTCTTCACCAGCGCGCCCGCCGCCCCGTTCTGGACCTCCGCGTCCATGCTGAGCCGCTCCAGCAGGGCCACAGGCGCCGACCTGTGCGACATCCCCACAAGCAGAACACTCACGCAAAACCCTCCAGTCAGTTGAAAATCACACTAGAGAATAGTCCTTTAGTTGGACAGCTCCGCGTCGAGGTCGTCGTTGTCCACTTCCCAGCAGGCGAACTCCTCGCCGTCGATGACCACAACGGGCACGCGATCGCCGTACTCAGCAGCAAGCTCCGGGTCCTCGTCGACGTCCACAAGCGCGAGCTGAACGCCGTGCTTCGCAACCACAGGGGCGATCTGGCCCGCCACCCGCTCGCACGAACCGCACGTGGACCGGACCATCAGCTCCACCTTTTTCATCGCCGCTCCTCCTGTGAGTGCATATGCCGGGGCGTTGTACGATTGCACACGCTAACACCCCCACCCGAAAGGGCCCGTAGTTCCATGTCTGATCAGCGCGAAATCCTCGCGCAGTGGTCCCAATCCCAGGGCAACCTGCGCCGCTTCTTAGAGGAGCGCGTGATGCCCCCGCTCGACGACGACGCGCAGCGCACCGCCGGCCGCGCCGCCGCAGCCGCCGCGGTGGAAGAGACCTTCGGCATCAACATCGACGACTTCGCGCTCGGCGTGGACTCCGTCGGCGGCGCCTTCGAAACCGCCGGCCGCCAGAAGATCACCCCGCCCGACCCGGAGATCCCCCAGGACACCGAAGCCGCCGCGTTTTTCGACGTGGACAACACGCTGATCCAGGGCTCCTCGCTGATCCTTTTGGCCCAGGGGCTGTTTAAGAAGCGGTTCATCACCCTTTCCGAGCTCGCCCCTGCACTACGCAAGCAGATCCGCTACCGCGTCTCCGGCTCCGAAAACGCCGACGACATCGCCGAGGGCCGCGAGCAGGCCCTGGCCGTTGTGAAGGGCAAGAGCGTGGCGGAGCTCAAGCAGGCGTGCCGGGAGATCGTGGACAACCGGATGCTGGAGAAGTCCTACGCCGACACCATCGAGCTGGCCGCCATGCACCTCGCCGCCGGGCAGCAGGTGTGGCTGGTCTCCGCCACCCCGGTGCAGATCGGCCAAGCACTCGCCGAAACGCTAGGCTTCACGGGCGCGCTGGGCACCGTGGCGGAAGAAAAAGACGGCAAGTTCACCGGCCGCCTCGTCGGCGACATCCTCCACGGCCCCGGCAAGAAGCACGCCGTGGCGGCGCTGGCGGCGCTGCAGCAGCTGGACCTGTCCAAGTGCACCGCCTACTCCGACAGCATCAACGACCTGCCCATGCTGGAAATGGTCGGCTCGCCGGTGGCGATCAACCCGGACCGGGCACTGCGCAAGCACGCCAAGGCCCAGGGCTGGGCGGTGCGCGACTACCGCTCCGTGCGCCGGGTGGTGCGCGCCGGCGTGGTCCCGGCCGTGTTGGCGGGCGCGGGCCTGTGGTGGTGGCGCCGGCGGCGGTAGGCGCGGTCCGCGGGGCCCTTGGGTCCTAGATGCTTACCCCAGGATGCTTACCGGCGCTAGATGCTTACCCCAGGATGCTTACTTCTCGAGTGACGCGGCGGTCGCGGCCGAGGGTTCGTCGAGAAGTAAGCATCTAGGAGTAAGCATCCTGCCGCGGACACGAAAAACCCGCCTCCCGAAACGGAGGCGGGTGAACGCTCGCGGCTTACTTGCCGAGCTTACGACGCTGCACGCGGGTGCGGCGGAGCATCTTGCGGTGCTTCTTCTTGGACATGCGCTTGCGGCGCTTCTTAATCACTGAACCCATTGGGCTACCTCTTTCCTGTTCAAAGTGCGTACGTACGCGGCCGGCGCAACCGCTTCCGCGGCTCGTGGGAGGTGCACACTCCCACAGGAAGTGGCCGACCTGATCGTTCAAAGCATACCGGCAGGCCTTTTCAGGGCCAAAAACACCCGCCGCACCGGAAAACCGGTGCGGCGGGTGTGTTCTCGAGGTCCTGTAAATGAGACCCTTGGACTATCCCACGTCGTAGACGGAGGACTCCAGGTACTCGCTCACTGCCGTCTCGTTCACGCGGAAGGAGCGGCCCACGCGGACGGCGGGCAGCTCGCCGGAGTGAACGAGGCGGTAGACGGTCATCTTGGATACGCGCATGATCTCCGCGACCTCGGCAACCGTCAGGAACTTTCCTTTATCTTCGTTAACCACTAATTCATACCTCTCGGCACGCAAACGCGCTGCAGGCTTCCCCTCCCGCAGGACGAACACGCACGTGCTTGAACCACCCTAACGTGAAACCAGCGTCGAGTGCGACTTAAGTGGAAGAAAATTTTCAAAGTGCAGGCAGTGAACCCACAGAAACGGTTGTGAAAGTTGGGATTTGGGCTACTTGCCCAGCTCGTCCGAGCGCTCCGCGCAGATCTCGGTGGCGCGGTAGAACGCGCCGCGCAGGCCGGACTCCTCCAGCTCGCGGATTGCGCGCACCGTGGTGCCGGCCGGCGAGGAGACGTTCGCCCGCAGCTGCACGGGGCTGTCTTCGCCCTCGAGCATCGCGCCGGCGCCCGCGGCGGTCGCGCACGCCAGCTGCTCCGCCAGGTCGCGCGGCAGGCCGAGCGACACGCCCGCGTCCACGAGCGCCTCGGTCACCAGGAAGAAGTACGCCGGCCCGGACCCGGAGATCGCGGTCACGGCGTCCATCTGAGATTCGGCGACCTCCACTACCTGGCCTGCGGCGGAGAGCAGCTCCACCACGGCGTCGCGCTGCTCGTCGTTGACAAACCGTCCGCACGCAGCGGCGAGCACGCCCTTGCCCACCAGCATTGGCGTATTCGGCATGACACGCACGATCGGGGTACCGGCGGCGGAGACGGCGTCTTCCATCGCGGCTAGGGTCACGCCCGCGGCCATGGAGACCAGCACGGTGGCGGAGCCGGAGTCGGTCAGCTCCTCGCCGACCTCCGCGATGACGTCCAGGATCTGCGCGGGTTTGACGCACAGCAGCGCCACGTCCGCGTCGCGGACGGCCTCGCGGTTGTCGGAGGTGGTGCGCACGCCGTAGCGCTCCGCGAGCTCACCGCTTCTCGACGAGGACCGGTTCGTCGCCGTAATAGACCCCGGCTCCACCCCATTGGCAACAAGGCCCGAGATGAAAGCCTCGCCGATATTGCCTGCACCAATGACGGCGATGCGTTCCATGTCGCTCCTTTGAAAAGTCGTTGCGCGTTTTACAGCAGTGCCGGGCCGAAGGCCACCACCGCGGCAGCCAGGCCGGCGATGATCATGGTGACCTTGTCGCGGCTGCCAGCCATCGCACCGACGGCGGCGACCACCGCTGCCACCGCGGCGACGCCGACGAGTACCGCCACAATCGCCATCGCGTTGGCCCACAGCCACTTGAACGCCAAAAAGCCCAGCACACCCAGCAGCACGCCGAAGAACACCAGCAGGACCAGCAGGATCGGGTTGACCGACGCCTCCTCGACCTCGTAGTCGGTGTCGTATTCGGCCTCAGGGGCGTCGAGGGAGTCCTCGCGCGCCTGCGGCTCCGGCGCGTCGACGGTGCGGATCTCGCCCGTGTCGTCCGACTGCGCGAGCTCTTGCTTTACGACGGGCTCCGCCTTGCCCTCGGGCTTAGCTTCGTCCTCGGGCTCAGCTTCGACCTTGCGCAACACCGTCGTGTCGTCGCTGGCCGGCTGGACCTTCGTGGTGGTGGAAGCCGCGGGCACCGGGACGGGCTTCTCCACAGGCTTGGACACCGGCTTTGACACAGGTGCAGCGGCCGGCTTTTCCACCGGCTTGGGAGCCTGCTCAGCCGGCTTGGCTGCCGGACGCAGTTTCACGGACTCCGCCTGCGCGGGCTTGTCAGCCGGCTTCGGCGCCACCTTCGGCTCAGGCTTCGACACCGGCTTCGGAGCGACCTTCGACACCGGCTTCGGCTCGGTCTTCGACGCCGGCTTCTGCGCGGCCGGCGTCGGCTCAGGTTTCGGCGCCTGGGTGGGGGTCTTTTTGGGGGTATCCGAAGGTGCGTCGATAGGCACGCTGGAGTGCTTCACCTCCGCCGGCTTGGCCTCGACCTTCTTAAACGAGTCGGTCAGCTCGGCGACGGAAACGCCACCGTCCTCGAGGCTGCGGCGGCGACGCGGGCGGCGCGCGCCGGACGGGTTTTCCTTTTCGGCGCGCGCGAGGAGCTCGGCAACTGTGAGCTGTTTGTCGGCCATTAGTTGTCGTCTCCTTTTTTGGCTTGAATCTCAGCGTCCAAAGACCCCTTGTCGATGCGCTTGAGAATCACACCCTCACGCAAGGCCCACGGGCAGATCTCTAACTTATCAACATTCAACGCACGCATCGCAGCTTCCGCCACCAGCGCACCTGCGACGATCTGGTGGGAGCGGTCCGAGTTGATGCCCTCGAGCTCCGCGCGGTCCGCCGCCGTCATGCGGGAAATGAACGCGATGAGCTGGCGCAGACCCGGCGCGGTAAGCGTGCGCTGCACGAACGGGCCGGCGGACGACGGCGCAGCACCCGTGAGGCGGGCCAGGGAACGGAACGTCTTGGACGTGCCCACGGCCAGACCGGTCTCCCCCATCGCCTTGAACTGCTCGGCAGGACCGGCGAGTTCCGCGTCGATGTAGTCGCGCAGCATGTTGATCTTCTTGCGCTCCGGCGGGTCGGTGTCGAACCACTCGTGGGTCAAGCGCCCCGCGCCCAGGTCCAGGGACACCGCCAGGTCCGGCATCTCCTCGGTGCCCGTGGAGATCTCCAGGGAGCCGCCGCCGATGTCGAAGTTGGTGATGCGGCCCGCGGACCAGCCGTGCCAGCGGCGCGCCGCCAAAAACGTCAGCCGCGCTTCCTCCTCGCCGGAAAGGATGTTCAGCTTCACGCCGGTCTTCTTCTCCACGCGCTTGAGCACGTCCGCGGAGTTGGTGGCCGAGCGCACCGCGGAGGTGGCGAACGCCACGAGCTCCTCGCACTTGAGGTTGTCCGCGAGGTCGGAGGCCTCCTGGACAGCGTCGACGAGCTTGTCCACGCCCTTGTCCTCGATATTGCCCTTTTTGTCCAGCAGCTCAACGAGACGCAGCGGCTGCTTCCAATCGCTCATCGGCGTCGGCCGGCTACCGCTGTACGCGTCGACCGCCACGAGATGGATCGTGTTGCTGCCGACATCTAATACACCTAATCGCACCACCCCAGGGTAACGGGTCTACCGTGTCCAGGTGTGAATCAACCAGCCCCGAAACCCGTTTTTCTCGGCTTCCCGGCGGACTCGCCAGCCGGCCGCTCCATCCTGGCGGGGCGCGAAACCCGCCCCGATTTCCCGCGCGAATGGTTCGAGTTCGTCCACCCGGACGACCCGAACCACATCTTCTCCATCGACCTGACCTGGGCGGAGGCCACCTGGTCCTGCCGCTTCGGCACCCCTGAGTGCCACGGCATCGACGAATCCAACCCGGCGGTGGGCTGCTGCATCCACGGCGCCTACATCGCGGACGAGGAAGACCGCGACACCGTCTACAACGCCGTGAAGGACATGCCGGCGAAGTACTGGCAGCTGCGGCCCGCAGAGACGGACGCCTACTTCGCGGCCAACGACCCGACGTGGCTCGAGCCGTGGCTGGAGTGGGACGAGGAAGATGACGCGCTCGACACCGAGCCCGACCCCGACGACGAAGAGGCCGGGCCCCACATCAAGACCAAAGTCGTCGACGGCGCCTGCATCTTCGCCAACCGCCCCGGCCACCCCACCGGCGCCGGCTGCGCGTTCCACCAGTTCGCCATGGCGAAGGGCCGCAACATCGTGGGCACCAAGCCGGAGGTGTGCTGGCAGGTGCCGTTTTCCCGCGAGGACGCGTGGGAGGAGCGCTCAGACGGCCAGGAGATTCTGCGCACCACCATCGGCGAGTACCACCGCCGTCAGTGGGGCGGCGGCGGAGAGGACTTCGACTGGTGGTGCACCTCCGCGCCCGCCTGCCACACCGGCGGCACGCCGATTTGGCAGTCGATGAAAGACGAGCTTGTCGCGCTGATCGGCGAAAAGCCGTATGGTGTCGTCGCTAAGCATTGCCAAAAGCGCGCCCAGCTCAGCGACGACCTCCGGGCCACCCACCCCGCAACCCAAGCCGCGCGCGAGTAGCCGCGCTTACGCTTCGAATTTGTAGCCCAGGCCGCGCACAGTGACGAGCTGGGTGGGTCGCGACGGCTGCGCCTCGATCTTCGTGCGCAGGCGCTTGACGTGCACGTCCAGGGTCTTGGTGTCGCCGACGTAATCGGCGCCCCAGATGCGGTCGATCAGCTGGCCGCGCGTGAGCACCCGGCCGGCGTTGCGCAGCAGGTACTCCAGCAGGTCGAACTCTTTGAGCGGCATGGGCACCGGCTGGCCGTCCACAAGCACCGTGTGGCGCTCCACGTCCATGGTCACGCGGCCGCCCTGCAGCAGCTGCTCGTCGTCCTCCTCGACCACCTCGGTCTCCGGGCCGCGGCGCAGCACCGCGCGGATGCGGGCGACCAGCTCGCGGGTGGAGTACGGCTTAGTCACGTAATCATCCGCGCCCAGCTCCAGGCCCACAACCTTGTCGATCTCGCTGTCGCGGGCGGTGACCATGATGATCGGCACCGAAGACTCGGCGCGCAGCTTCTTGCACACCTCCGTGCCGCTCATCCCCGGCAGCATCAGGTCCAGCAGCACCAGGTCGATGTCCTGGGAGGCGAATAGGTCCAGCCCCGCCTGCCCGTCTGCGGCCACAACCGCCTCGAAGCCTTCCTTGCGCAACAGGTAGGCCAAAGGGTCGGACAGCGATTCCTCGTCTTCAACGATGAGAATGGTCGTCACTTCACTCTTCCTTTTCTGCTCTGCCGGCGGCCTCGGGGTCATACAGGGGCAGCTCAATGGTGAACGTGGAGCCCGTCCCAGGCCTCGACCACAACGTAATGCTACCGCCATGGTTCGCCACCACATGCTTCACGATGGCCAAACCCAGCCCCGTGCCGCCCGTGGAACGCGAGCGCGCCTTATCCACCCTGTAGAACCGCTCGAACACGCGCTTCTGGTCCTCCGGCGCGATGCCGATGCCGCGATCCGTGACCCGGATCAGCACCACATTGTCGCGCACCAGCTTCTGTGTCACGCTCACCGGCTGCCCGCTCGGCGAATAGTTGATCGCGTTGGTGATCAGGTTGGACACCGCCACGGTGAGCATCGCCCGGTCCCCCATCACCCGCAGCCCCAAACGCTGGCCGCGGGTGAGTTCAATGCCGTGGTTTTCAGCGGCGACCAGGTTGCGGGCAACCGCGTCGTCCACGATGTCGTCCACACGCACCGGCGCCATGTCCGGCAGCGCCTCCGCGCCCTGAAGCTTGGACAGGGAGATCAGATCCGTGATCATCTCCCCCATGCGGTGGGCCTCCTTGTGCAGCTTGGTGCCGAAGTAGTCCACCATCTCTGGGTCCGTCGGGTCCTGCAGCAGTGCCTCGGCAAGAAGCGCAATGCCGCCGACCGGGGTTTTCAGTTCGTGGGAGACGTTTGCCACGAAGTCGCGGCGCGCGTTTTCCATGCGCACGTTTTCAGACTCGTCAGAGCCGTACACGATGGCGTAGGAGTTGTCCGTCAGCATCAGCGGCGCAATCAGCGCGCGCACGTTGCGGATACGGCTGCCCGTGGTGCGCTGCGGCAAATCCAGGTCCAGCACCTGCTCTTCCTGCTGCTCAAGGACCTCTTCGGCCACCTCGAGCACACGCGGGTTGACGCTACCGTCGTGCACGATGGACATGTCGTGGGCGCGCGCGTTGGACAGCATCACGTTGCCGGCGCGGTTGATGACAGCGATTCCGGTCGGCGAGCCCTGCGTAACCAGGTGAAGGACCTGGCTCACTGCGGCTGCGGTGTCGTCCTGCCCGCCGTCATCCGCCCGGTTGCGGGCACGCCAGCGAAGCGCCCGCTGGCCGAGCAGCACAGCGGGCACGGTCAGCGCGGCGCCGATGAAAAAAGCGAGAATCGGCGTCACGGTGTGATTCGAGGCTTACTTCTGCCCCTGGTTCGCCACAGCAGCGGCGCCAGCCTCAGCGGCCTCCGGGTCCAGGTAGGTGCCGCCCGGGTTGAGCACCTTGCCGTTTTCGTCGATCTCGTACACCAGCGGCATGCCAGTGGGGATGTTCAGCCCGGCGATCTCCTCGTCGGAGATGTTGTCCAGGTACTTCACCAGCGCGCGCAGCGAGTTGCCGTGCGCGGCGATCATGACGTTCTTGCCGGCCATGGCGTGCGGCGCGATGACGTCGATGTAGTACGGCAGGAAGCGCTCCACCACGTCCTTGAGGCACTCGGTGCGCGGCACCTCAGGCAGGAAGGCGTAGCGCGGGTCGTTGGTCTGCGCGTACTCGTTGTCCGTGTCAATCTCCGGCGGCGGGGTGTCGTAGGAGCGGCGCCACTGCATGAACTGCTCCTCGCCGAACTCCTCGCGGATCTCCGCCTTGTTCAGGCCCTGGAGCTTGCCGTAGTGGCGCTCGTTGAGGCGCCAGCTGCGCTCCACCGGGATCCAGTGGCGGTCAGCCGCGTTCAGCGAGATGTTCGCAGTGCGGATCGCGCGGCGCAGCAGCGAAGTGAACAGGATGTCCGGCAGGACACCCTTTTCTTCCATGAGCTTGCCGGCGTTGACGGCTTCGGCCTCGCCCTGTTCGGTCAGGTCCACATCGACCCAGCCGGTGAACTGGTTCGACTTGTTCCACTCGCTCTGCCCGTGGCGAACGAGAATCAGCTTTCCGTTACCCATGCCTTCAAGCATGCCACGGATGGGCGAAACTGTCGGGGGTTTGTCGGGGGTTTAGAGTCTGAAGGCATGTTTTCACCCCGCTCCGCTTCCGCCCTCGCCGCCAGCCTCGCCGCCGCCTGCGTCGCTCTCGCCTCCCCCGCCGCGCCCACCGCCGCCGCGGCAGCCCCCGCGCTCGCCGCTCCCGGCGCGCCGATCGCCATGCTCGACGAAGGCTCCGATTCCTTCGTCCACACCGCGCGGTGCAGCCAGGGCCCGGTTGGTACCGTGCGCACCCCGGACGGTGAGACGAAGCAGGTGATGATCACTGCGGCGCACTGCATGGAGTCCAAGAGCAAGACTGTCCGCCCGGTCGTGTTCGCGCCGCTGCGCGAAGGCGGGAAGGTGGCCTACCCGCGGGTGGGGGACGTCGATAGGCAACGCACCCCGTTTGAGCTGGGCAACGGCGAGTTGATGGACTTCTACCGCATCATCGACGAGCCCGACTGGGTCACGGTGCGTCTCGCACCTGGCGTGGAGGCGTCGGGCGCGTCGTCGTCGGTGGATCAGAAGGGCCGCGGCCCGTCCGCGCCGGCGGCGATCACGGGGGTGAAGGACTACCGCAACCTGCGCGGCGACGAGCTGATCAGCTTCGACAACGCCGGCCAACCCATTTGCAAGGACGGGATGCGCACCGGCCGCTCGTGCGGCGTGCAGATGTTCCGCACCCAGAACTTCGTGTGGCACTTCGGCGTGGGTTACGAGTCGGGCGATTCCGGCGGCATCAACTACGACCCGCGCACCGGCGAGGCTGTGGGGCTGAGCATCATCGGCTTCGGCCCGTTCGGCAACTCGCAGCAGGTGGATCGCGCACTTGAGGACGCCTACGGCATCCCCGACGGCCAGGTCAACGAAGCGTTCACCCCGGCAGCGCCTGCGCCGCGCGCCGATTTCGCGCCGCTGTACGAGGAGGTCGCGAATTTCTCGCCCAACAATGCACCGCAGCTTGTCGACGGCCCCCAGCCCCGCGAGCTGCTCGACCGCGCCGTGATGGGCGCCCAGGCGGACGCGGCGCGTTTCAGCGCGGAAGCCGCGCAGCTGCCGCAGGCCGAAAATCCGGTCGCGGCGGCGCAGGACCTCGCCGGTCGCGCGAACGCTGCGGTGCAGCAGCACGCGGGCGATGTGCGCGGCGCCGTCGACGCGTTCCTGCGCTAGATCACACCGCTGACCACCTGAAACGCGGGCGCGGCGGATTTACACTGGAGGTATGAAAACCCCTGCGTCTCTCGCCGCCGCAGCGCTGTTGTTGTGCCTGGCGGCGCCACTCTCCGCGCCCCTGGCGCACGCCGCGGAGCCTGCGCTCGCCGCCCCTGGCGCCCCCTTCCGCGTCCCCGCCGTCAACCCGCCCGCGCAGGCGGCCACGCCGTGGGGTGAGCGGCTCAACGCGCCCCCGGAGCTCTACACCGTCACCTGCTCGCAGGGCCCGACCGGCACCGTCGCCACCCCGACGGGCCCGCAACGCGTGATGCTCACCGCCTCGCATTGCGTGAACCGGATCCCCGGCATGCCTGAGCCGTCCACCGAGGTCACCGTGCCAGCCGGCGACAGCTACACCCGCATCGGCACCCGCGGCCCGAATAGCGGGCCCACCACCGAGACCCACTCGCTCGCCGATCTGCCCGCAGCGCTCACGGAACCCGACTGGGCGTTCGTGCGTATCGACGACTCCGCCACCGCCACGAACCTCTCCCACTCCCGCGACGCCGCCGGCGGTTCTGCGGGTGCCCCTGTGCAGCTCACCGGCATCCGCGACTACCGCACGCTTCGCCCCGGCGAGTACTCGGTGGACAACTTCGGCCAACCGATCTGCAAAGACGGCGCCACCACCGGACGGTCCTGCGGAAGGCAGATCGCCCGCGGCCGCGACACCGTCTACAGCGTCGGCGTCGCGGCGGAAATGGGCGATTCGGGCGGGGTGAACTTTGACCCGCGTGACGGCGCCGTCATCGGCACCTCCCATGGCGTGATCGGGCCGCTGTTCGTCTCCCAGGCCGCGGACCGCGCGCTCGAGGACGCCTACGGCATCCCCGACGGCCAGGTCAACCAGGCGTTCCAGATCGCAGGCACCGCCCCGCGCGCGGAGTTCACCACCAGTGGCGCGGAACGCGAACGCATCGACCGGGCCACGCGCGAGCTCAACCCCGGGTACGTCCCGCCGAACCCGAAGACGGAGCTGCGCCGCGCCGTAAACGAGGCGGGCCAAGCCGCCCACGAAACCGCGCGCCGGGCGCTGCGTGGCGGGGTGGACGCTGGTGAGGTTCAGCGGCTCGTCGAAAAGCATGGCAACGATATCGCCCTATGGGCCGGGTTTGCACGTTAAGGTAATTCTCATGCGATTCAGCCTTCGAACACCAGCAACAGCACTTGCAGCAGCCAGCATGCTCGCACTTCAGGCCCTCCCCGCGCCGGCGGAAGCCGCGCCCGCGCTCGTCGCACCCGGCGCGCCGATGCGAGGGTTCCCCCAGGACCCGCCGAAAACAATCGACCTGCCCAACGGCCAGAAACTGACCATGCCGCGCGACGGCTGGGCCGGCACCTGCTCCCAAGGCCCCAACGGCACCCTGCACCTGCCTGGCGAGGAACCGCAGCGTGTGATGCTCACTGTCTCCCATTGCGTGAACACCATGCCCGGCTTCCCGGAGGTGAAAAACGAGTTCTACGCCCCCGTGGGCACCGAGTACAAGCGCATCGGCGAGCGCGTGGCGTCCAACCACGTCACCCCGGAAGCCATGAACCTGAGCGACCCGATGCAGTCCATCCGCACCGCCGACTGGGGCGTGGTGCGCATCGACGACGGCGTGACCGAAACCGGCCTGTCCCACTCCCGCGACTTCAACGGCGGCGTGCAGGGCGAACCGGTGAAGATCACGCATGTGCGCGACTTCCGCACGCTCGCTCCGGGCGAGGTCTCGGTCGACAACTTCGGCCAGCCCATCTGCAAGGACGGCGCCACCACGGGCCGCACCTGCGCCAAGCAGATCGGCCGCACAAGAAACGGCATCTACAGCTGGGGGCTGAACTACGTGCAGGGCGACTCCGGCGGCGTGAACTTCGACCCCCGCGACGGCGCCGCCATCGGCGTGTCCTCCATGACGCTCGGGCCCCTCGGAAAGGCGCAGCCGGTGGACCGCATTATCGAGGACGCCTACGGCATCCCCGACGGCCACGTCAACGAAGTGTTCACCCCCACCGACTCCACCGCGCCGCGCGAGAACTTCACCACCTCCGGGGATGAGGAAGAGCGCGTCGCAGCCGAGATCGAGCGCCTCAACCCCGACTTCAAGCAGCCGGTGCCTCGCGACGAGCTCCGCAAGGCCGTCGACAACGCCCAACAGGAAGCAGCCGGCCTGGCGCAGAAGGCCTCGCAGGGCCAGTTCGACCCGGCGGAGATCAACCGCGCCATCGGATACCACTCCGACCGCATCGGCTATTGGGGCGGGGCATCCCTCGGCGAGGAGATCGGCAAGCGCCTCTAGCTACATTCCGCCCGCGTCCCGGGTGGCCTCGCCCGGGACGTAGCCGGACAGGGTGTCGGTGTAGACCTCTATCAGCTTGTCCGCCGAGGCGGCCCAGCTAAACGCTTTTGCGTGGCTGACGGCCTGTTCGCCCATGTGGATGCGCGTGGGATCGTCGATAAGCAATTGCTCCAGTGCTTGCGCCCACGCATCCGTGCCGTGGCCCTGAACCAGCAAGCCCGTCTCCCCGTCCGCGACCGCGAGCGGGAGGCCCCCGACGCGCGCCGCGACGACAGGAGTGCCCGCGGCCTGTGCCTCCACCGCCACGAGCCCGAAACTTTCGTTGTAGCTGGGCACGGCCACAATGTCCGCGGCCTGGTAAATGCTCACCAGCTCCTCCGGCGGGCGCGGCCCGAGGAAACGGGTGCAGCCGCCAATGCCTTCCGACGCCGCAAGCTCGCGGTAGCGCTCCACCGACGAGCCCGCGCCACTCGCGCCGCCGCAAATAATCACGCGCAGCGGGCCGTCAACCCGGCCGCGGCGCACCACCTCCCCCATCGCCTGGATCAGCACCTGCGGGCCCTTGAAATCCTGCAACCGGCCCACAAACGCCACCACCTTCGCGTGCAGCGGAATGCCCAGGTGGCGCCGCGCCAGCTCCGTGTTGCGGTTCGTGCCGGGAGTGAACAGATCCGTGTCCGCGCCGGGACTGACCACGGAAATCTTCGCCGGGTCCACGTCGTAGAAGCGCGCGAGCTCGCTCGTTTCATCCGGGGTGTTGACCACTAAGACCTCGGCGTTGTCCACCAACTGCTGCTCGCAGATACGGCGCGCCTCAGACTCTTCGGATTCGGTGGCGTAGGCGTTTTTCACCGCCGCCCAGGTGTGCCCGGTGTGCACCAGCGGGATGCCGGCCAGGTCCGCCAAGAGCCACCCCACCTGGCCGGAGAGCCAGTAGTGGGAATGGATCAGGTCGTAGTTTTCGTCGTTCGCGCGGGCGAACTGCACCACCCCGCCGGAAAATGCGGCGAGCTGGGTGGGCAGGTCGTGCTTCTCCAGCCCCTCGTAGGGCCCGGCCACCACGTTGATAACCCGGTAGCCGGGCTCCACCTCCACCACCTCGCCCTGGCTGGGGCGGGTGGCGCGGGTGAACACGTCCACCGTGGTGCCCTTGCGGGCCAGCTGGGTGGCGGTGTTGTGGACGTAGACGTTCATGCCGCCGGCGTCGCCGGTCCCCGGCTGCTCGAGCGGGGAGGTGTGCATTGAGATCATGGCGACGCGCATGCGGGCAAGATTAGCGCACACGGGTTTCACCTAGGTTCCTGACAGATCACGGCGGCCGTTTGCACCGACCTGGGCCGGAAGGGCCCGGCTGACAGATTCGGCCGCGAAGTGTCGGGGCGGGGCCGCGACGCCCGAACCGCACCCGTCAGAGCGCCGCGTGCCGGTGCCAGGAGCCGAAGTCCGCCGCGACCGTCGCCGCGAGGTGCTGGTACGCCTTCAACGTGGCGGGCGCGACGCGCTCCAGGTCCACCACGGCACCTTCGGCGAGGTGGCGGTCGTACGGGATGGTGTGCACTGCGCGGGCACGGGAGGCGAAGTGGTCGGCGACTTTGCCCATGTCGATGGTCGGCTTGCCCGGCGCGGACGCGGAAATGACCACCACGGCGTTGGCGGCGAGCTGGTCGTAGCCGTGCAGGTTCAGCCAGTCCAGGGTGGCGGAGGCCGACTGGGCGCCGTCCAGCGCGGGTGAGGTCACCAGCACCAGCGTGTTGGCCAGATCCAAAACTCCCGCCATGGCGGAGTGCATCAGGCCTGTGCCGCAGTCGGTGAGGATGACGTTGTAGTGGTGCTGCAGGATGTCGATGGCGCGGCGGTAGTCGTCCTCAGAGAACGCCTCGCTGACGGCCGGGTCGCGCTCGGAGCCGATGACTTCCAGGCGCGAGGATGCCTGGTTGGTGTAGGCGCGCACCTGGGGGTAGCGCTCCGTGCCCGGCGCCTGCAGCAGGTCGCGGATGGTCGCCGGCGGCGCGGTGGCGGCGCGCTGGGCCAGGGTGCCCAGGTCCGGGTTGGCGTCGATGGCGATGACGCGGTCGCCGCGGGTCTGCGCGAACACGCCGCCGAGCGCGACCGTGGTGGTGGTTTTGCCCACGCCGCCTTTCAGGCTCATCACGGCGATGCGGTAGTCGCCGCGCAGGGGTGCCCGGATGGCGTCGAAAAGCTGCTGCTGCTCCAGCTCCCGCCGGGAGCCTCCCGGGTTGATGCGGCCGCGCGTGGCGGAGTGGATGAGTTTGCGCCAGCCCTGCTTGGGCGGCGCCTTCACCGGGTCCACCAGGTTGGACTGGTCCAGCACTGCGGGCGGTGTGAGCTCAAACCCGGCATCGGTGTCGATGGACGGCTCGAAATAGGTAGTCATGGTTTCCCCCAATTCCCCCTCGAATGGTTTCGCGCCACAGCCTAGAGCAAACCCGCCCACCCTGCAGCGCAACAAACTTACCGCAACGTAGGTTACACTTGTCGCCAACTTGTTTTGCCCAACTAACAACAAGGAGGATTTCCGTGGGAGCCTTTGACACCAAAGCCTGGATCGACCACTACGCCGAGTGGACCGACCCCAACCCCGACATCGGGACGGACACCCTGGTCAGCTGGTTCAACCAGGCGGTGGCCATGCAGCCGAAGAGCACCGCCACCTGGTTCATGGGCAAAACGCTTACCTACAGCCAGCTCAACGAGCAGGTCGCCCGCGCCGCCGCAGCACTAACGCAACTCGGCGTGCGCCGCGGAGACCGCGTGGCCGTCGCGCTGCCGAATTGCCCGCAGCACGTCATCGCCGTCACCGCCATCCTGCGCCTCGGTGCGACCGTGGTGGAGCACAACCCGCTCTACACCGCGGCAGAACTGCAGCCGCAATTCGAAGACCACGGGGCGCGGGTAGCGATTGTCTTTGACAGGGTGGCGGAGACGTTTTCGTCGTTAAGCAAAAGCACCCAGCTTGAGACCGTGGTGGCAGTGAACATGCTCGAGGAAACCCCGCTGCACCTGCGCGCGGCGCTCGCGCTGCCCATTCCGCCGGTGACCAAGCTGCGCGCCGAGCTGACCAAACCCGCCCCCGGCGCGATGCCGTGGCGCGAGTTCATGCGCCAGCGCTCCCGCTCCGTGCACTTCCCGCAGATCACTCAGGACGCCACCGCGTTCATCCTTTACACCTCCGGCACCTCGGGCAGGCCCAAGGGCGCGCCGCTGACGCACGGCAACATCATCGCGGTGCTCAAGGCCGGCATGGAGTGGATGGAGGATTGGGGCGCGGTGCGCGAGAAGGTCCTCGGCGTGCTGCCAATGTTCCACATCTACGGCCTCGCGCTGAACTACGCGCTGCCGCTGAGCATCGGCGCGGAAATGGTGCTTGTGCCGGCGCCGAAACCGAAGCTCTACCAGGCCGCGATCACCAAAACGCGCCCCACAGTGCTGCCGGGCGTGCCCACCCTCTACGACAAGATTGTCGAGTGGGCGGTGGAAACCAACGCGGACCTGTCGTCCATCCACACCTCCGTCTCCGGCGCGTCCACCCTGCCCGTGGAAACCATCGAGCGCTGGGAAAACGCCACCGGCGGGCGCCTGATCGAGGGCTACGGGCTGACCGAAACCGCCCCGATCCTGGCCGGCAACCCCCTCGACGGCACGCGGCGGCCCGGCTACATCGGCCTGCCGTTTCCCAACACCGAGATCCGCATCGCCGACCCCGACGACCCGTCGCGCACCATGCCCGACGGCGAACCCGGCGAGCTGCTCGCGCGCGGGCCCCAGGTCTTTTCCGGCTACCTCAACAGCCCCGAAGCCAACGAGCGCGCGTTCCACGACGGCTGGTTCCGCACCGGCGACATGGCGGTGATGGAGCCGGACGGCTGGATCAAACTGGTCGCGCGCATCAAGGAAATGATCATCACCGGCGGCTTCAACGTCTACCCCGACGAGGTCGA
This sequence comes from Corynebacterium sp. ACRPZ, assembly GCF_022346205.1. NCBI lineage: Bacteria > Bacillati > Actinomycetota > Actinomycetes > Mycobacteriales > Corynebacteriaceae > Corynebacterium > Corynebacterium sp. ACRPZ. Next base: position 51,752 of record NZ_JAKRMR010000004.1, on the reverse strand, counting down.
AGGCGTGATGCGCAACCACCCGGACATCGAGGACATCGCAGTCGTGGGCCGCCCGCGCCCGGACGGCTCCGAGGATGTCGTCGCCTGCATCACGCTTATCGACGGCTCCGCCCTCGACCCCGACGGCCTCAAGGCCTACGCCCGGCAGCGCTTGACCCGCTACAAGGTCCCGCGCGACTTCTACCACTTTGACCAGCTCAACAGGGACCAGACCGGCAAGATCAGGCGGAGGGAAGTGCGCGACACGCTACTGCAGTTGCTTACGCAACCGTAGGTTACGGGCGGCAAAGCGCGTAGGGTGGTGCGCATGGCTCTCACCCCATCCAACGTCAACGACGTCAAACCCTGGCTGCAGTACTACCCCGAGTGGACCGCGCACTCGCTGGAATACGGCGAGAAAACCCTCGGCGAGCTGTACCAGGAAAACCTGTCGAAGAACGTCTCGCGCATCGCCACCCGCTTCTTCGGCCGCACCCAAACCTTCGGCGAGCTCGACCGCGAGGTGCGCCGCGCCGCCGCCGGCCTGAAAGCGTTCGGCGTGCGCCCCGGCGACCGCGTGGCCATCATGCTGCCCAACTGCCCCCAGCACGTCGCCGCCTTCTTCGCCGTGCAGATGATCGGCGGCGTGGTGGTGGAGCACAACCCGCTCTACACCGCGCACGAGCTTCGCCCCCAGTTCATCGACCACGGCGCCCGCGTCGCCATCGCCTGGGACAAAGCCGCCGACACGCTGGAGAAGCTGCGCGCGGACACCCCGCTGGAAACCGTGGTCAGCGTGAACATGACCAAGGCCATGCCGCGCGCTCAGCAGCTCGCCCTGCGCATCCCGCTGCCCAAGATCCTGGAGGCCCGTGGAGCGCTCACCGCCACCAGCAAGAACACCTCCCTGCACACGGTGCCCTGGGAGTCGCTGACCAGCTCTGCCATCGGCGGATTAGGCGCCGACCTGAAAACGCCCGAGGAGGTCACCGCGGACTCCACCGCCGTGATCCTCTACACCTCCGGCACCACAGGCACCCCGAAGGGCGCCGCATTGTCGCACCGCAACCTCATCGCCAATCCGCTGCAGGGCCAGGCCTGGGTCAAGGAGCTGCAGGAAGGCAACCAGCGCATGCTGGCCACCCTGCCGTTCTTCCACGCCTACGGACTGACGTTCTCCCTGACCCTGACCATGCTGATCGGCTCCGAACTCGTGCTGCTGCCGGCGCCCAAGATGGACCTGATCATGAAGGCCATCCGCATCACCCCGCCCACCTTCGTCCCGGGCGTGCCCACCGTCTTCGAGCGCATCGTGAAAACGGCGAAGAAGAAAAACGTGGACCTCTCCGACGTCAAAATCGGCTTCTCCGGTGCGTCGTCCCTACCCGCCGAGGTCATCGAGGAGTGGGAGCGCGCCACCGGCGGCCGCCTCGTCGAGGGCTACGGGCTCACCGAAACCTCCCCGATTATCGTGGGCAACCCCGAATCCTCGGACCGCCGCCCCGGCTACATCGGCATCCCCTTCCCCGACACCCAGATCCGCATTGTCAACCCCGACAACCCGGACGAGGACATGCCGTTCGGCGAAGCCGGCGAGATCCTGGCCAAGGGCCCCCAGGTCTTCTCCGGCTACTTCAACAACCCGGAGGCCACCGAAAAGGTCTTCCACGACGGCTGGTTCCGCACCGGCGACATGGGGATCATGGAGGAAGACGGCTTTATCAAGCTGGTCTCCCGCATCAAGGAGCTCATCATCACCGGCGGCTTCAACGTCTACCCGGCCGAGGTCGAGGAAGTCATCCGCACCCACCCGGACGTCGCTGATGTCGCGGTCGTGGGCCGCCCGCGCGCCGACGGTTCCGAGGATGTCGTCGCATGCATCGTGCTTAACGACGGCTCCGCCCTCGACCCCGACGGCCTCAAAGACTTCGCCCGCGAGCGCCTCACCCGCTACAAGGTCCCGCGCACGTTCTACCACTTCGACGAGCTGGCGAAGGACCAAATGGGCAAGATCCGCCGCCGCGAGGTGCGCGACGACCTGCTGTCCAAGCTCGCCGAGCGCTAGCGCTTCAGCGGCGCGGCCGCGGCGGAGGCGGGGCTGGAGCACGGAGCGGGCTGGGCCCGACGCCTAGAGGCCGACCCAGACGGGCTCGGGGTGCAGCTCCACCCCGAACGCGTCGCGGACCTGCGCCTGCACGCGGCGGGCAAGATCGACGATGTCGGCCGCGCGGGCGTTACCGCGGTTGGTCAGGGCGAGGGTGTGCTTGGTGGACAGGCGCGCCGGGGCATCCTCGCCGGGGAAGCCGCGGTGGCAGCCGGCGCGCTCGATGAGCCAGGCCGCCGAGAGCTTCTCCTTGCCGTCGCCGGCGGCGAAGCGCGGCATCGACTCCTCCCCCACGTGGGCGGCGATCTCGTTGGCAAGCGCTGTAGGCACCACGGGGTTGGTGAAAAACGAGCCGGCGGACCAGGTGTCGTGGTCGGCGGCATCGAGCACCATGCCTTTGGCCCGGCGCGTCTCCAACACCGAGGCACGCGCCTCGGCCAAGGGGACGCGCTTTCCGCCCAAGTGGCGCAGGGGGATGGAGTCGTCGGTCTTTTCCAGCTGCAGCTCAATCTCCAGCACCACGGCCCGCGAGGTGAACTTCAGGTTGGAGTACCGGTACGCCAGATCCAGCGAAGAGGCGGGCACCCACTCGTCCACGCCCGTCTCGCGGTCCCAAAGCCGCACGCGGGTGAGCACGTCGGCGATCTCCGCGCCGTAGGCTCCCACGTTCTGCACCGGGGTCGCGCCCGCGGAGCCCGGGATGCCGGACAGGGCCTCAATGCCGCCGAGTCCGTGCTCCACCGCGTAGGCGACTACTGCGTCCCATTCGGTGCCGGCTTGGATGCGCAACCGGAGGTCGTCGATAGGCAAGATGCCCTCATTGCGCACAAGCACCGCCGCGAGATCAAGATCACCGTCCGCGACGACCAGGTTGGAGCCGCCGCCGACGACCAAAAGCGGGGTCCGGTCGCGGTCGAGCTTGGCCACGGTTTCGGCGATCTCGTCGGCACTATGGCACTCGTAGGCCGCGGCCGGGGTGCCGCCGACGCGCAGCGTGGTCAGGGAGGCGAATGATGGGGCAATCACGTCCACAACGGTAGTCTGTGAGCCATGACTGCACGTAGTGAGATCACTGTGAACATCAACCAGCCGATCGAGAAGGTCGCGCAGGCCTACAGCACCCGCGAATACTGGGAGTTCATCGCCGAGAAGCTCTCCCCGGAGCCGGGCGAGCTCCACGAGTTCGCGGACAACACCGCCACCCTGTTTGAGATCCTGCCCAAGTCCATCCTCCCGGAGGCCGCGCAGGCCATGGTCTCCCAGGACCTGAAGCTCAAGCGCGTGGTCACCGTCGGCGAGCTGGACGGCGACACCGCCAAGCACACCATGACCGGCGACGTGAAGGGCACCCCGGTGGACCTGGGCGCCGAGTACACCGCCACCCGCGACGGCGATAACACCAAGCTGGACTACGAGCTCGAGGCGAAGGTGAACATCCCGTTCATGGGTGCCGCGCTGGAGCCGAAGGTGGCCGACGCGCTCGAGGAGATCGTGGAAAACGAGGCGAAGCTGACCGAGCAGTGGATTAGCGAGAACCTCTAATTCCCCACTACCACAACCTGCGCGCCACCCCGGGTGCCGCCGGCAAGCCCTACGGGGTGATCACCCGCGGCACCACCGGGGTGAATCGTTTGCGCAGGTCAGACCGCTGGACCCGCTTCAACCCGCGGGTCCAGTCCCTTTTGCGCTCCGCCGCCGCGCCGCTGGCGGTGGACGTGGGTTACGGCGCGTCGCACACCACCACCGTGGAGTGGGCCGGGTGGCTGCGCCAGATCCGCCCCGACATCGAGGTCGTGGGCCTGGAGATCAACCCCGAGCGCGTCCTGCCGCCTCGCGACGGCGTCCGCTTCGAACTCGGCGGCTTCGAACTCGCCGGCTACCGCCCCCACCTCGTGCGCGCGTTCAACGTGCTGCGTCAATACGACGTAGACCAGGTCCCGGACGTGTGGCGCACGGTGTGCGCGGGGCTCGCCCCCGGCGGCCTCTTCATCGAGGGCACCTGCGACGAGCTGGGGCGGCGTTGCGCATGGCTGCTTCTCGACGCCTCCGGTCCCCGCACGCTGACCTTGTCCTGGGACCCCTTCCACACCTCGAAACCCTCGGACGTGGCGGAACGGCTGCCCAAGGCGCTGATCCACCGCAACGTGCCAGGCGAGCCGATCCACCAGTTCCTGGTTGATGCGGACGCGGCCTGGGAGCGCGCCAGCGGCTGGGACCCGCACGGCCCGCGCGTGCGGTGGCGCCACGCCCTGGAAGACCTGGCCCGGGACTGGCCGGTGCACCCCCAGCGGCGCCGCCTGGCCGACAACTTTGTCACTGTGGATTGGCTGGCAGTCGCTCCTGCTTCGTAAACTGGCCCGCATGAAAACTGCGTGGAAAGTTGTCCTATCGATCATCGTGGCGGTGCTGCTGCTGTTCATCGTGGCGGAGGCAGGCATCCGGGCGTTCGTCGCCCACCAGGTCACCTCCCAGGCCCCGGAAGGCACGTCCGTGTCCTTCGGCGCCAGCCCCGTGACCATCGGCCTGCTCGGCGGCAAGTTCCCCCACATGACCGTGGACCAGCAGTCCGACCTCCAGATCAACGGCGACCAGATCACCGGCAACCCGGCGTCCGTGGTGGACATGGACAACGTGCGCCTGAACAACGGCGAGCCGGTGGCCGAGTCCGTGCGCCTGACCACGGAGCTGCCCAACGACTTCGTGCGCGCCATGCTGAACCAGCAGATTCAGGATCAGATCGGCGACAACTTCCTCGCCAACGTGATCACCGTTTCCGACGTGGTGTCCAACGAAGACGCCGGCACGTTCTCCATCGTGTTCACCTCCGGTGCCGCGGGGATTGAGCTGCAGCCGGAGATGCGGGACGGCCAGCTGACGTTCAAGGCCCGCAGCACCGAGTTGTTCGGCTTCGCCCTGCCTGACGACGTCGCCGACGCCATCAGCTCCGCCATGTCCCAGGGTGTCGCGCAAGAGGCCACCGGCGGGATGAGCGTGGAAGACTTCACGGTCATCCCCGGTGGCCTCCGGGTCACGGTTTCGGGCGAGAACGTCAACTTCAAGGAGCTGCAGGACATGCAGCAGTCCCAGCAGCTGCCGGGCCAGCCGGAGCAGGCGCTCCAGCAGCCCCAGCAGCCCGAGTCGCAGCCGGCGTAACCGCCGCTGCGGCGCGCTTTACCAGCCGTAGTCGCCGTTTACGATGCGCTGGATCTGCGGGCGTACGTCGAAGAAGTAGATGCCGATGGCCACTGCGCCGAACCACGCGATGAACGGGAAGCGCAGCAGGCACGCCAACGCCGCCAGCACCAGGATGCCCACCCAGGCGCCCTTGGACTGCCGGTTCGCCGCCTCGAAGGCGTCGGCGCGCGTGGTGGCCGCCATGACAGCCCCGACGATGCCGGCGATGCCCACCACCACCATCAGCGCCATCCCGACGCGGGACGGCAGCATCATAATCTGGTGAATTTGGCTGACAGCGGCGGTATCCATGGTGTTTACTTCTTCAGGTCCTCGACGTTGACGGTGGTGTCGTTCTTGGTGTTGTCCACAACTTCGCCGTCGATGATATCGCCGCCGGTCTTCTCTCCGGCGAACTGGTCCTGGACGCGCTGCACCAGGCCCTCGAAGCGGGCGCGCAGGTCGTCCACGGTGCCCTCAATGCCCTCGGTCTGGGTGCTGTCGAGGCGCTCGTTGAACGCGGCGCGCGCATCGTCGATAGTGCTGCGCAGCTTCGCCTTCACGTCGTCGGTGAACTGCAGGTCGCGCTCGCGCAGGCTGTTGAAGAGCTTCTCCGCCTCGTCCGTGAAGTTGGTGGCGGCGCCGCGCACCTCGCCCTCAGTGTTCGCGTTGCTCAGGTTCTGGCGCGCGTCCTCCGTGGCGGTCTTAAAGCGGTCCGACAGCTCGCCGGTGGCCCTCGTCAGCGCCGCACCGATAGCGGAGCCAGCGGACAGCAGCGCGTCGCCGGCCTCGCGGAGGTTGTTGCGCACCTCGTCGCCTGTGTTGTTTTCGGTGTTGTTGTTGAGGTTGGTGTTCTCGGTCATCATTCGCTCCTTCGCTAGTAGAAGATCAGTTGCGAACCAGTGTAAATAGCTAGCCCGGCCAGTGCACCGACGATTGTGCCGTTGAGGCGGATGAACTGCAGGTCTTTGCCCACCATGAGCTCAATTTTCTCCGCCGCTTCCTCGCCGTCCCAGCGCTCGATGGTCTCCGCAATGATGCCCACGATCTGGTCGGCGCCGTTGTCCGCGGCGAAGTGCGTGGCCTTCTCCAGGGCCCGCTCTGCGTCGGCGCGCACCGCAGGGTCGTCGACAAGCTTTCGCCCCCACTCGCGCGCCGAAGCAGCAGCTTTACGACGAAGCCCGCTTCGCCCATCCGACGCTTGCGCCACAATCGACGCCGAGATTTGCTCCCAGATGCTGCCCGCCGCGGACGTGACCGCGCCGGAGCCCATGATGTCGGCCTTGAGCGCCTCCACCCGCGAGATCATCTCGCCGTCGAACTGGAGGTCCTGGGCGAACTGGTTGATCTGGCGGCGGATCGCCCGGCGCGCCTCGTGGTGCGGGTTCGTGTCCACGTCCTCCATGAACGCGACCATCTCGTCGTAGACGCGCTGGCCCACCAGCTCCTTGGCAAAACGCGGGGCCCAGCGCGGCATCCGCTCGTCGATCATGGTGACCACGGTCTCTTCCATGCCGTCGACCTTGCGGCGCCCCCAGGCGACAATGTCGTCCACCACCGGATCCACCTTGCCGTCCGCGATCAGCCCCTCCAGGGTGCGGCCCAACGGCGGGCCCCAGATCGGCTCGGCCAAACGGTCGATGAGCTGGGTGTTGATGAACGCCTCCGCCTCCTTCGGATCGATGCCCTCGACCATGCGGACGGTGAACTTGCCGGCCTCCTCGCTGACACGCTCCGCGTTCTCCGGCTTGGCAAGCCAGCGCCCCACCCGCTCCGGGATGCCGGCAGCCATGACCTTGTCGGTAATCGTGCGGGCGTTGAGGAAGTTCTCGGACACAAAGTCGCTGAGCACCCCGGCGACCTGGTCCTTCTTCCGCGGGATGATCGCGGTGTGCGGGATGGGGATGCCCATCGGGTACGTAAACAGCGCGGTGACGGCGAACCAGTCCGCCAAACCGCCGACCATGCCCGCCTCCGCGGCGGCGCGGACGTAGCCGATCCAGGCCGCGCCGTTGCCCTGGGACTGCGCCCACGAGCACGACAGGAACACCACCGCCATCAGGCCCAGAAGACTGGTCACCGCGATCTTGTGCTTGCGCAGCACGCGGCGGCGCTCGTCCTCGTTTGTGGGGGTGGGCATCATGGAAAGCTGCTCGCTCATGCCCATGATTAAAGCAGGCGTGCCGACACGGGCACGAAAAATGCCCCCTCCGCAGGTGGAGAGGGCATTTTGCGGGAAGCGCTACGCGGCTAGTTCACGCGGCCGGTGCGCTTGCGGTAGGCCTTGTAGTCCTTGCGGCCCACGACGATCAGGATGGCGCCGAGGATGGCGGTGACCACTGCCTCGACGATGCCGAGGATCAGCAGGCGCTGGGCCAGGTCGTGGGTCTGGGAGCCGAAACCGTAGACCATCGCGCCGGCACCCCACACGGCCAGACCGATGCCGAAGAGGGTGGACAGGATCAGGCCCATTGCAACCCAGGTGGAGTTCCGGGTCAGGGAAGAGTGCGGAGCACTCAGCGACACCGGGTCGTAGCCGTCGATGTAGGTGTCATCGATGCGGCCGACGTACTCCGGGTAGGACTCGTTGCGGATATCTGCAACTGCGGTGGAACCCATTGTTCTTGTTTCCTTCTTCAGCTTCGGTGTGACTTCAGCGTGAGCTGCTGCGATGGTTCGAGTATACGACAGGACGCGTGGTCGTCCCTAGTCGTCGCCGCCCTTGAAGGCGGCGCGGGCGCGCTCGGCATTGATTGCGCCGACCGCATCCAGCGGGATACCAGCCGGGCACACGTCGGCGCACTCGCCGTACAGCGAGCAGTGGCCGAAGTTGGTCTCCAGCTCGTCGACCATCTTGCGGGCGCGGCGGGAACGCTCCTGCTTACCCAGCGGCAGCAGCTTCAGGTGCTTCAGCTTCGCGCCGGTGAACAGGTGCGCAGCGCCGTTCGGGCACGCAGCCACGCACGCGCCGCAGCCGATGCAGGCCGCGTAGTCGAGCGCGGTCTCCGCGTCGTGGTGGTTGACCAGCAGGGTGTCAGCGTCCGGTGCAGTGCCGGCGTTGACGGAGACGTAGCCGCCCTGCTCCATCACGCGGTCCAGCGCGGAGCGGTCCACGGCGAGGTCCTTGATCACCGGGAACGCGCCGGAGCGGAACGGCTCGATCTTCAGGGTGTCGCCGTCCTTGTAGTTGAACAGGCGCTGCAGGCAGGCAGTGGTGTTCTGGCCTGCGCCGTGCGGGCGACCGTTGACCAGCAGGCCGCAGGTGCCGCAGATGCCCTCGCGGCAGTCGGAGGCGAAGACGAACGGCTCCTTGCCCTGCTCGACGTAGGTCTCGTTCACGTGGTCGAGCAGCTCCAGGATGGACATCTGCTCCACAGCGTCATCGACCTGAACGGTCTCGAAGCTGCCCTCGGTGTCAGGACCAGCCTGGCGCCAGATTTCAAGTGTCAGTTTCATTACTTGTAGTTCCTTGCCATCAGCGGGATCGAATCAAAGTGCAGGGGTTCTGCGTGGCGGATGAACTGGCCTTCTCCGGCCGGCTCCCAGGCCGACACGAAGCACCAGTTGTCGTCGTCACGCTCTGCCTCGCCGTCATCGGTGAGGTGGTCCATACGGTAGTGCGCACCGCAGGACTCGTCGCGGTCCAGGGCGTCGATGCACATGAGCTCGCCGAGGTTGATGTAGTCGACGAGGCGCAGTGCAGCCTCCAGCGTCTGGTTCATGTCGTTCGGGGAACCCGGGATGGAGATGTTGGTCCAGAAGTCCTCGCGCAGGGCGCGGATCTTGCGGATGCCCTCCTCCAGGCCCTCCACCGTGCGGGACACGCCACAGTGCTCGTAGAGGATGTCGCCGAGCTGCTCGTGGAAGTGCTCCGGGCCGTGCGGCTCCGGGCCGCGGATGGACATGATGCGCTCGATGCGCTCGGTGACGTCAGCCACCACGTCCTGGGCTTCGCGGGAATCCTCGGCCAGCTTCTCCTCGCCGAGGTGGTCGGCCAGGTAGTTCGGCACCGTGAACGGCAGGGTGAACCAGCCGTCCACAGAAGCGGACAGCAGCGAGTTCGCGCCCAGGCGGTTCGCGCCGTGGTAGGTCCAGGAGCACTCGCCGGCGGCGAACAGGCCGTCGATGGAGGTCATCTCGTTGAAGTCCGTCCACAGGCCGCCCATGGTGAAGTGGACAGTCGGGGCGATACGCATCGGGGACTTGTACGGGTCCTCGCCGGTGGAGTCCTCGTACATCTCGAACAGGTTGGAGTAGCGCTCGCGGATGGTGTCTTCACCGAGGCGCTCGATGGCGTCGGAGAAGTCCAGGTACGCGGAGTTGTGCAGCGGGCCCACGCCGAAACCGGCGTTGAGCTGCTGGGAGATCGCGCGCGAAGCCACGTCGCGAGGCACGAGGTTGCCGAAGGCCGGGTAGCGGCGCTCCAGGAAGTAGTCGCGCTCCTCCTCCGGGATGGTGTTCGGGTCGCGGTCGTCGCCCTTTTCCTTCGGGGTCCAGATGCGGCCGTCGTTACGCAGGGACTCCGACATCAGCGTCGTCTTCGCCTGCCACTTCGCGTTGACCGGCAGGCCGGTCGGGTGGAACTGCACGAAGCACGGGGACGCGAGGTACGCGCCGCGCTCGTACGCGCGCATCATGGCGGAAGAGTTGGAGTTCTTCGCCAGCGTGGTCTTGTGGTACACGTTGCCGTAACCGCCGGTGGCGAGGATGACAGCGTGGCCGGTGAACGGCGCGATCTCACCGTTGATCAGGTTGCGAGTGACAATGCCCTCGCAGTGCTTCTTGCCGTCCTTCTCGGTGATGATCAGGTCCATCAGGTCGTGGTGGGTGAAGATCTCCACGTTGCCCAGGTGGATCTGACGCTGCAGCGAAGACGCGGTGGACAGCTGCAGCTGCTGGCCTGTTTGGCCGCGGGTGTAGTAGGTGCGGGAGACCTGCACGCCGCCGAAGGAGCGGGTGGCCAGGGTGCCGCCGTACTCGCGGGCGAACGGAGCGCCGATGGCGTTCATGTGGTCGATCACGCGGACAGACTCGACGGCCAGGCGCCAGCAGTCGGACTCGCGGCAGCGGTAGTCGCCGCCCTTGACGGTGTCCTTGGTGTGGCGGTAGGCGCCGTCGTTGTCCACCTTCTTGCCGCGGGCGGAGTTCACGCCGCCCTGGGCCGCAATGGAGTGCGCACGGCGCGGGGCGTCGTGGTAGGTAAAGGCCTTGACGTTGTAGCCGAGCTCGCCCAGTGCCGCGGCCGCGGCGCCGCCGGAGAGGCCGGTGCCGACCACCAGGACGGTGAACTTGCGGCGGTTCAGCGGCGAGACCAGGTTCATGTGGTCCTTCTGGTGCTGCCACATGTCCTTCATGCGAACCTCGTCGCGGTTCGGCTCGTTGGACTCGAGGACGTTGCCCGGGGTCACGCCTGCAGCTGCAGACTCGGGCTGGCGGAAGCCGCCGGTGCTCTGCTGGCCCTGTGCCTCAGCGGAGGTCTGCTCCCCGCCGTTGGAACCCTGGGCCCCGGAAAGACCGGAAATAGAGGTAGTCATAGTTGTTCTCCTAAAAAGCCGTTACCTGGAAAAATCCGGGACCCAGCCGAACGCGATGGCGAGCGGCATGACAACGTTGCCTGCGACAACGATGAACGGGAGGATGTACGCGAGGATGACCATCAGGCCCTCGCCGCGCTTGCCCAGCCAACCGAGGTCGGACACCGCAAGGTAGATACCGTGCGTCAGGTGCAGCAGCAGCGCCAGGTTGGCAACCACGTACACCAGCGTGACCCACCAGCGGCCCGGGGCAAAGGTGGCGAGCAGGTTGTTGCGCACCGCACCCTGGACGAACTCGTCGGAGGCGACAGCCTGGCCGAGAGTCAGGTCCAGCAGGTGGAAGATGATGAACAGCAGCAGGATGATGCCGGTCCAGATCATCGACTTCGTGGCGGTGGACTGCCACCCGCCCATCAGGTTGGTGCGCTTGAAGCGGCCGCGGGACGCGTTGGAGCGGGCGCGCAGGGTGAATGCGCCCCACACGTGCAGCACCAGGCAGGCCAGCAGGATGATGCGGAGAATCCACAGGAAGCCCTCGCGTGGGAACAGCGGCTCGCCGATCGTGCGCAGGAACTCGCCGTAGTCGTCGATCGGCGCGGAGCCGTCGGCGTTCAGCGGCATGAAGATCTTCAGGTTGCCCACCATGTGGCCGAGGACGAACAGGCCGAAGATCAGGCCAGTGATCGCCATGGTCAGCTTGACGGCCCACGTGGGGTAGGACGGCCGCTCGCGCAGCGGCTTCTCAGTAATTTTTCCGTGACGAATGGCTTCACGGTCTGCGTTTTGTACAGTCATGGCACCTCCAGTGTCGCTAATACTCTAAGAGATAGCCCCCGCTCATACACACCGGATTGCCAGGTTGCCCGAGACACCCCCTAGCCTCAACCCCCACTTGAGCCCTTCATCCAGCGCACCACATTGAATGTGACCTTCGTCACCGCATTGCCGATCCACCTTAGACCCCACATTCTCCACCCCTTTAAGTGTCAATCATTGGTTGGTTAGTTCACCCTTACTTCCAGCGCGACCCTATGAGCCGAAAATCGGTACCCTGGCTGCCATGGCTATCGACAAGAACACTGAAAACAAAGCAACCCGCCAGATCGACGCTCCCGCAGCCGAGATCTTCGACATCCTCTCCAACCCCGAGCGCCACGCCGAAACCGACAACTCCGGCATGGTCGTCTCCGCGGACCAGGGCGAGCGCCTGAAGAACGTCGGCGACACCTTCACCATGAACATGACCAAGGAGGACGGCGACTACCAGACCGTCAACGAGGTCTTCGCCATCCAGGACGACCGCATCATCGGCTGGAAGAACGTGGAAAACACCACCGCCGAGGTGAAGGTCGGCGCGAAGTGGCTCTACGAGCTCGAGCCGATCGACGCGGACAACACCAACGTCACCCTCACCTACCAGCGCGATGAGCTGGAGGAGAACCTACTCGCCATGACCGAGAAGTTCGACGACGACTTCCTGGCCAAGTCCCTCGATTCCCTCGCAGAGGCAGTCGCAGGCGCATAAGCCTTCGCTTCTCGACGTCACCAAAGGCGGCCCGCCGGACCCAGCGCCCGGCCGGCCGCCTTTCCCATGCCCGCCGCTTCGCCAACCGTCCCCGCACCGACCCCGTCCCCACACCAGCCCCGCCCGCTCTCCTGATCTGCTAGTTCCCCAAATTTGCGAACTAGCAGATCAACTGTCCAACTTTTCGTTTCCGCAGTTGATATCGGCAACGACTTTCACTATGAGCCTGATCTGCTAGTTGCCCGGAGGAAGACGGGGCGGGGAACTAGCAGATCTGCCACTGAAGCAGCCCAGCCGTGCCACCCTCGCCGCCAGGGTTGGTCCCACTCCGGCCCTGCCGTGTTCGTCTAGCGGTGTCGAAGCGCTGCTAGACGGTCACGCTGGTAATGAACATCAGCTTCATTACGACCTGGGGAAATACAATCGGGGATTGCTGATCGTCTAGCAGGGTCGCGCGCGCCGCTAGACGATCCACGGATTCGCGCGGGCGGCTGCCACGGCACGCAAAAAGGCGGGCCCTGCCAGAAAGCGGGGCCCGCCTTTGGTGCGTCGTAAAGCGAAGGCTTACAGGTTGATCATGTGGCCTTCGATGCCGTGCGCGATCTCCTTGATCACCTCCGGCAGAGTCGGGTGGATGTGGATGGAGCGCGCGATCTCGCCTGCGGTGAGGTCGAAGCGCTGCGCGAGGACGACCTCCGGTATGAGCTCGGAGACGTTTGCGCCGACGAGGTGGCAGCCCAAGATCTCGCCGAACTCGGCGTCCGCGACGAGCTTGCCAAAGCCAGCGGTCTCCGCCAAGCCCACTGCCTTGCCGTTTGCGGAGAACGGGAAGGTGGCAACCTTGATGTCCTTGTCCGGCCACTTCTCCTTCGCCTGCTCCTCGGTGTAGCCCATGGAGGCGACCTGCGGGTTGCAGAAGGTGGCGCGCGGGGTCATCATGTAGTCCTCGATTTCGAGGGTCTCCGCGTCCGCGATGGTCTCGGCGGCGATGATGCCCTGGGCCTCAGCCAGGTGGGCGAGCTGGAGCTTCGCGGTGACGTCGCCGATGGCGTAGATGTGGTCGACGTTGGTGCGCATGCGCTCGTCGATAGCGATGGCGCCGCGGTCGGTGAGCTCGACGCCGGTGTTCTCCAGGCCGTAGCCCTCGGTGCGCGGGGCGAAGCCCACGGAGATCATGACGCGGTCCGCGGTGAGGGTCTGAACGTCGTCGGAGCCGTTCTTCTTCACGTCGACCTCGACGGAATCGCCGTTGTCGCGAACCTCGGTGGTGGCGTGGCCGGTGAGCAGCTTCACCCCGAGCTTCTTGTAGGCCTTGGCGATCTCCTTTGAAACGTCCTTGTCCTCGTTGGGCAGGACGCGGTCCATGTACTCGATGACGGTGACGTCCACGCCGTAGTTGGACAGCACGTAGGCGAACTCCATGCCGATGGCGCCGCCGCCGACGATGACCATCTTTTCCGGAGCCTCCGGGTTGAGGATCTGCTCCTCGTAGGAGACCACGTTCTCGGACAGCTCAATGCCCGGCAGGGTGCGCACAACGGCACCGGTGGCGATGATGCAGTCATCGAAGGTGACGGTCATGCCCTTGTCGTCGCCGTCAGTGATCTCGATGGTCTTGGCGTCCTTGAACGAGCCCAGGCCGTTGATCTCCTTGATCTTGTTCTTCTTCATCAAGTAGTGCACGCCACCGACGATCTTCTCGGAGACCTTGCGGGAGCGCTTTTGGGCGTCCGTGTAGTCGAACTCCACGTCACCCTTGATGCCGAAGGTCTTCGCCTCGTGGTTGAAGATCTCCGCAACCTCTGCGTTCTTGATCAGGGCCTTGGAGGGGATGCAGCCCACGTTGAGGCAGACACCTCCCCAGTACTGCTTCTCAATGACAGCCACTTTCTTACCAAGCTGAGCTGCACGGATGGCGGCAACGTAGCCACCGGGGCCCGCGCCGAGGACAACAACGTCAAAATGTTCTTTACTCACAATGCATATCGTACGTGCCCGTCTGGCAAAATGTTGCGGAGCATCTTGTTTCTTCCTTGAATGAAAGTGAGCGATTCACTGTGAAGTTCACTCGCACGGCGGTAGCCCTGGGCGCCGCTGCCCTTATCGCCGCGGGCTCCGTTCCCGCCGTCCAGCACTTCGCAGCCGAGGGTGACGCCGACAAGCCGGTCACCGTACTGTCTCCGGCGGCGACGACGGTGCAGACCTCGCTTGAGACCCCGACTTCCAGCACAACCACCCCGACTTCCAGCCCCACCACCACGTCGGAGAGGCCGAAGGTCGTGCAGAATTCCACGACGGAGACGGCGACGACGACGACGGCGGCGGATGCGCCGTCGACAAGCACGAGCACGAGCCCGACCGCAACGGTCGTGGAAACCACCGCCGAAGAAGAAGCGCACCCGAACATTAGCCCGCTAGGTGAGGCCCCGAAGACCTTCCAAGGCAAAGACCAAAGGTGGGTGCGCATCCTCGCCGGCAACCGCAAAAACTGGGACAACGAGGCAATCAGCGTGTACTCCGAGTCGATGGAACGCGAGATTCCGGTGGCGATCTTCTACGCCACCGACGAAAACGGTGAACGCAAGGAGAACGCGCCGACGGTCTACCTCCTCAACGGGGCCGGCGGCTCCGAGCAGGACACCGACTGGGTCGCGCAGGCCTACGACGAGCTGGAAAAGACCTACAAGGACTCCGGCGCGAACGTTGTCATCCCGATGGAAGGCGCGTTCTCCTACTACGTGGACTGGGCCGCCGAGCCGCCGGTGGACACGGACACCAACCCGTTCTTCCACGGCAAGCAGATGTGGTCGACCTTCCTGGCGCACGAGCTGCCACAAGCGGTCGAACCGTACATGAAGGCCGATGAGGAGCACCGCGCGGTGGCCGGCCTGTCCATGGCCGCGACCTCCGTGCTGCTTTTGGCGGAGCACAACCCGGGTTTCTACGACGCTGTGGGCTCCTTCTCCGGCTGCGCGGCGACGTCCACGCCGATTCCTTGGGAGTTCGTGAACCTGACCGTCAGCCGCGGCGCGCCGAATGTGATGTCGCCGGAGTACATCTTCGGAGAACGCGGCTCGGACTACAACCGCCACTACGACGCGCTGGTCAACGCTGCCGATCTGAAGGGCACTGCGGTGTACCTGTCCACCGGCACCGGCCTGGCGGGCGAGAGCGATACGCCGGGCTACCTGAAGGACCGCTTGATCAATCAGTACGGCGTGGACCCGGACTCGGCTTCGGCCCGCGCGCTGTCCAACGCGATGACTCTGCAGGTTGAAGGCGGCGTGATCGAGGCTGCGATGAACGCCTGCACCCACGATCTGATGGTGAAGATGCGCGCCAACGACGTGGAGGTCACCCACGCTGAGCTGCGCAATGTGGGCACCCACAGCTGGGCGTCCTGGCGCGACGACGTGAAGCTTTCCTTTGACAAGGTGTTCAAGGAGGCGCTCGGCCTGGAGCAGTAGGCACCTGCTTCTCGACGAACCAAAGGTGCCTCCCCGAAAACAGTCCGGGGAGGCACCTTTTTCGCTGCGTAGCGCGCTAGAACATGCCCTTTTAGAACATGCCCATGCCGTAGGCGATGGTGGAGGACATGGAGGAGCCTGCGTGCACGAGCTCGCCGAGAATCTGGTTGATCTGCACCTGGACAGTTTCGATGGGGTTCATGTTGGGGTCCTTTCGGGGTTTCCGGGCGGGAGGCGCAACACGCCACACGCGTAACGCTGGCCACTACAGTAACGAATGTCCCATAGAATGGCGCAATAATTGCCTGTCAGTTTAACCCCTCCCCCAGGACTGGATACACAGATGAAGAAGATCAAGGCGGCGGCGCTTGCCGCCCTTACGGCAGTCTCCCTCGCATGCACCGGCGCACCGGCGGCCTCCGCACAACCGGCCGGCCAGGAGGGCATTGTGAAGGCGTGGGACGCGCGAACGAATCCGCCGCTGATCACCCGCACCGGCCAGGCGCAGGAGTGGGTCAACCAGGTGGACCACAAGACGGTGCTGTCCTACAACGTGTACTCCCCCTCCATGCGCCGCGACATCCCGGTCGCGGTCGTGCCGGCCACCAACGCCGCCGGCAACCGCGTGCGCAACGCCCCGACGCTGTACCTGCTCAACGGCGCCGGCGGCGCGGAGCAGAACCAGGACTGGCTGAAGCTCTACCCGGTGAAGGACTACTTCGCCGGCAAGGGCGTCAACGTGGTGGTGCCGCAGGCCGGCGCGTTTTCCTACTACACGGACTGGGTGAAAACGGACGTCGCCTCCGACTACGTCAACGGCCCGCAGAAGTGGGAGACGTTTTTGACCAAGGAGCTTCCCGGTCCGATCGAGCGCGTGGTGGGCGCCAACGGCCGCCGCGCCGTAACCGGATTGTCCATGTCCGCCACCTCTGCCCTGCTGTTCGCGGAGCATAACCCGGGGATGTACCAGGCCGTGGCGGCGTTTTCCGGCTGCGCGTCCACGTCTTCGCCGCACGGCTACAATTTCGCGCGCGTGACCGTCAACCGCGCGGGCAACCCGAATTTCCAAACGGTCACCCCGGAGATGATGTGGGGGCCGATGAACGGGCCGTACAACCGCTACAACGACGCGCTTTTGGGCGCGGAGAAGCTGCGCGGCACCCGCCTGTACGTCTCCTCCGGCACGGGGCTGGCGGGCCACCCGGACCAGGTCAGCTACCTGCTGGGCAAGGGCGCCCCGATGCCGGCGGCGCAGCTCGGCTCGGGCGTGCTGCAGGTCGAAGGCGGCGTGATCGAGGCCGCGGTGAACAAGTGCACCCACGATCTGAAGGCCAAGCTGGACGGCCTGGGCATCCCGGCGCACTTCGAGCTGCGCAACGTGGGCACCCACTCCTGGCCGTACTGGACCGAGGACATGGACCACGCCTGGCACACCACAATCAAGCCTGCTCTGGGGGCTTAGCGTGCGCGACATCGAGCCCAAGCTTCTCGACGACCTCACGGCCGCCCCCGCCCTGAAATGGGCCCGGGAGTGGTCCGACGCGACAGAAGCGCGGCTCGATTCGGCCGCGCTACGTAAGCGGATCCGCGCCGCTTTGGATTCGGACGACCGGATCCCGTTTGTCACCCGGCGCGGCGAGTACCTGTACAACTTCTGGCGCGACAGCGAGCACGAGCGCGGGCTGTGGCGCCGCACGACGCTCGCCTCGTTCCTCGCCTCGTCCCTCGGCGAGGAGGGAACCGGAACCGAATGGGAGGTCCTCCTCGACGTCGATGCGCTGGCCGCCGACGAAGACGAGGACTGGGTGTACAAGGGCGCAACCGTGTTGCCGCTGAGCTGGGACCGGGCGCTGATCCGCCTGTCGCAAGGCGGCGCGGACGCGGTGATGGTGCGCGAGTTCGACCTTGAAACCCGCACCTTCGTCGATGCAGCAGCGGGCGGCTTCACCATCGACGAGGCGAAAACGGATGTCAGCTGGGTAGACCGCGACACCATCCTGGTGGGCACCGACGAAGGCCCGGGCACGGTCACCAACTCCGGCTACCCCATGCAGGTGGCGCGCTGGACCCGCGGCGGCGACAAGACCGTCATCTTCACCGGCGAGCCCGACGACGTGGCCGTCGGGGCGGGCTATGACGTGGTAGACCAGAGGACCGTCGTCACGCGGGCGCTCGATTTTTACACCTCGCGCACGTGGGTGGACGGCGAGTTCCTCGACGTGCCGGACGATTGCGACGCCGTCCCCCACCGGAAGTGGCTGTTCATCCAGCCGCGCACCGAGTACGCGGGCGTGCCCGCGGGTGCCCTCGGCGTAATCGGCCTCGACGCGTTCCACAAAGGCGACCGCGATTTCACCGTGCTGGAGCAGGACGCGACCGTCGAAGCGATCACGTTCACCGAAAATGCGCTGCTTATCGCCTGCCTTGTGGACGTGGCCACCAGCATCTCCCGCGTCACGCTGGGCACCTGGGAGCGCACCGAGCTCACCCTGCCCGAGGCCGCGAGCGCCCACGTGGTGGCCGCAAGCCCGCTCGCCGGGGACGAGTTCTGGGTCGCCGCCTCCTCCTTCACCACGCCGACAACGCTGTTGCGTGGCGACGCCTCCGGCGCGCTCACCGAAGCCAAGCACGCCCCCGCCCACTTCGACACGAGCGGGCTTGAAACCCGCCAGCACTGGGTGACCTCCGCCGACGGCACGCGCCTGCCGTACTTCATCACCGGCGACTTCTCCCTTGGCCCCCGCCCCACGCTGGTGGGAGGCTACGGCGGCTTCGAGGTCTCGCTCACGCCCGCGTTTTCCAACGTGCGCGGCATCGCGTGGCTGGAGCAGGGCAACTTCTACGTCCAGCCCAACCTGCGCGGCGGCGGCGAGTTCGGGCCCGAGTGGCACTCGCAGGTGGTCAAGACCAACCGCCACAAGGTGTGGGAGGACCACAAGGCGGTGCTCGAGGACGTCGTCGCCCGCGGCTACGCCACGGCTGCGCAGATTGCCATCCGTGGCGGCTCGAACGGCGGGCTGCTCACCTCCGGCGCGCTGGTGCAGTACCCGGAGTGCTTCGGGGCGGCGGTGATCCAGGTGCCGCTGACGGACATGCTGCGCTACCACACCCTGTCCGCCGGCGCTTCCTGGATGGCGGAGTACGGCGACCCGGACAACCCCGAAGAGCGCGCCGCGATTGCAACCTGGTCACCGCTGCACAACGTCCGCCCGCGCGAGGAAGTGGCCTACCCGCCGGCGCTGGTGACCACCTCCACGCGCGACGACCGCGTCCACCCCGCCCACGCCCGCACCTTCGCGCTCGCGCTGTGGCGGGCTGGCCAGCCGGTGGATTACTTCGAAAACACCGCAGGCGGTCACGCAGGTGCCGCCGATAATGCACAGGTGTCGCGGGTGGAAGCGTTGATCTACCTGTGGATCGACGACAAGATCGGCAACACCCTGGCGTAGACTTCCCGGCGATGAGAAACCTGAGGCTTCGCTCCACACCCATCCCCGGCACCCGCGACCGCTACACCGGCGTGGAGTTCAACCTGGGGTTCCACGTCACGCACTACGACCTGGATTTTGACTACAAGGTTGCCCCGAACCGTCTCGAAGCAACTGCGACCCTGACGCTGAGCACCTGGCGGGAGTTAAACCACCTCACCCTCGACCTCACCCAGGGCCTGTCGGTGCGCCGCGTGGAGGTATCCGGACGCTTTGAAATCAAGCGCTACCGCCACCACGGCGGCAAGCTGCGCATCACCTTCGACCAGTTCATCCCGGTGGACACGGAGCTGCAGCTGACCATCCGCTACGCCGGCTCCCCGCGCCCCCGCCGCACCGCGTGGGGCATGCTGGGCTGGGAGGAGCTGGAAAACGGCGCGCTGACTGCCAACCAGCCCGACGGCGCGCCGTCCTGGTTCCCCTGCGACGACACCCCGGACGAGAAGGCCACCTACACCTTCAACGTGCGCGCGGACCGCGGGTACGTGGCGGTGACCAACACCACCGCCCGCCCCATGGCCACCTACCTGGCCACGGTGCAGGTGGGCCAGTTCCACCGCGTGGATCTGGGCCGCAACACCGTGGCGTGGCTGCCGCCGGCGACCCAGGTGGGCGACTTGGACAAGCAGCAGGCCATGCTGGACTACTTCGAAACCGTCTTCGGCCCCTACCCGTTTGAGAACTACCAGGTGGTCGTGCATGAAGATGAGCTGGAGATCCCGCTCGAGGCCCAGGGGCTATCCATCTTCGGCGTAAACCACCTGCAGGGCAACGAGCGCCTCATCGCGCACGAGCTGGCGCACCAGTGGTTCGGCAACTCGCTGGGCATCGCGCAGTGGGAGGACATCTGGCTCAACGAAGGTTTCGCCTGCTACTCCGAGTGGCTGTGGGCGGACTTTACGGGGCAAATGCCTATCGACGCCTCCGTGCGCACCCACTACGCCAAAATCACGCCCATGCGGTTCACCCTCGCTGACCCGGGCCCGCGCGACATGTTCGACGACCGCGTGTACAAACGCGGCGCCATCGCCCTCCACGCACTGCGCCGCGCCTTCGGCGACGCCGTGTTCTTCAACGCGGTGCGCGATTACGTGGCCACCAACGCCCACGGCATCGTGGAGACCTTCGACCTGGTCAACGCGTTTAAGCGCCAGGGCGTGGACATCTCCCCGATCCTGGACGCGTGGATCCAGCACCCCGAGCTTCCGGAGTGCCCGTGAAAAACCTCTCCCTGGCCACCATCTTCGCCGCGGCCAGCGGCTTTGTGGTCATGTGGATTGCCAGCTGGGCCCTGGACGCCGAGCACGGCTACAACTCCTTTTTGGCCTACTGGGGCCTGTTTTTCGCCTGCACCGGGCTCATCGACGGCATCACGCAGGAAACCACCCGCGCCGTGGCAGCCTCGCGCGAGACGCAGGTGCGTGGCAGCGCTAACCCGTGGAAGCTCGGCGCGGCGATCGGCGCGGCGCTAGCTGCAGTGGTGCTGCTGGTGGGGTTTTTCACCATGGGCCGCATCGTGCCCGCCCACCCGGGCACCGCCACGGGGTTGTTGGCGTTCGGCCTGCTCAGCTACGCCTTCCAGGCGGTGCTCTCCGGCATCTTGAGCGGCTCCGGGCTGTGGAACCGCTACGCCGCGCTGGTCGCCCTGGACTCCGGTGTGCGCCTCGTGCTTGCGGTCGTGGTGTGGGCGCTCGGCGGCGGGCTGGTGGAGTTTTTGGCCATCACCGTCATCGGCGCGCTGAGCTGGGCGGTGGTCCTGGCGCTGGCGCCGGTGCGCGTGCAGCTGGACGTGGACCGCGGGGCGTTTGTGCGCCGCGTCGGCTCCGCCATGGTGGCCTCCGGGGCGTCGGCCGCGCTGATCACGGGCTTTCCCACCGCCGCCTCCGCCGCCTTCCCCGCGGCGACTGCTGGCGCTGCCGTCGCCGCGATCAACAACGCCGTCATGCTCACCCGCGCGCCGGTGCTGGTGCCGCTGCAGCGTTTCCAATCGGCGCTGGTGGTGCGCTTCGTGGAGCGCCGCAGCACCGTCTACAGGGCGCTCGCCGCGCCCGTCGGCGCGATCATGGGCGTCGGCCTCATCGGCTTCGCGGCCGCCTGGCTGATCGGCCCGTGGATTTTGCGGGTGGCGTACAAACCGGAGTTGTTTGTCGACGGGCTCACGCTCGGCCTGCTCACCTTCGCCTCCGCGTTCATGGGCATGCTCATGATCACCGGCGTGGCCGTGCTCGCTTTAGAGCGCCACGCCTTCTACGTCGCCGGCTGGCTCGCCGCCACCGCCACCGCGTTCGCCGTGTTGTTCCTCGCGCCGTGGGGCGTCGCCACAACGGTTGTGGTGGCGCTGTTCGCCGGGCCGATCGTCGGCGCGCTCGTGCACCTGGCGGGCCTTGTAAGGTAGCCGGATATGGAGTCTTTGCTGGTCACCGGCGGCGCCGGTTTCATCGGGTCGAACTTCGCGCGCATGGCGTCCGAGCGCTACCGCGTCGTGGTCGTGGACAAGCTCACCTACGCCGGCAACCGCGCGAACCTGCCGGAGGGCATTGAGTTCGTGCGCGGGGACATCTGCGAGCAACCGCTCATCGACGAGCTCGTGTCCGCCACCGACGCCGTCATCCACTTCGCGGCCGAATCGCACAACGACAACTCACTGAGGGACCCGTCCGCGTTCGTGCACAGCAACATCAACGGCACATTCGCGCTGCTGGAGGCGGTGCGTAAGTTCGACAAACGCCTGCACCACATCTCAACCGATGAGGTCTTCGGCGATTTGGAGCTCGGCGGCACGGACGCGTTTTCCGAGACCACGCCGTACAACCCCTCCTCGCCCTACTCGGCAACGAAAGCCGGCTCCGACCACCTCGTGCGCGCTTGGGTGCGCTCGTTTGGGGTGCGCGCGACGATCTCGAACTGCTCCAACAACTACGGGCCTTACCAGCACATAGAGAAGTTCATCCCCCGCCAGATCACCAACATCCTCACCGGCCAGCCCGCCAAGCTCTACGGCACCGGCGCGCAGGTGCGCGACTGGATCCATGTGGACGACCACAACGACGCCGTCCTGGCCATCTTGGAGCGCGGGCGCATCGGCGAGACCTACAACATCGGCGCGAGCAACCCCGGCGACGCTCACGTCACGAATAAGCAGGTCATCGAGACCATCTGCGAGCTCATGGGCGGCGAATACGTCCACGTCGCCGACCGCCCCGGTCACGACCAGCGCTACACCATGGACGCCACCAAGCTGCGCCGCGAGCTCGGCTGGCAACCGCAGCACACGGACCTGCGCAGCGGGCTGGAGCAGACCATCGCCTGGTACACCGACAACCGCTGGTGGTGGGAAAACGACAAAGCAGGCATTGAACGCGGGTACGCGGAAAGGGGACAGTGAAATGACCACCATCGACGGCCTCGAGGTTCACCGGCTCACCGTCCACGAGGACAACCGCGGCTGGTTCAAAGAGAACTGGTCCGGCCAAAAACTCACCCCGAAGCAGCACAACGTCAGCTTCAACGCCCGGCGCGGCGCGACCCGCGGCATGCACGCCGAGCCGTGGGACAAGTGGGTCTCCGTGGCCACCGGCCGCGTGTTCGGCGCGTGGGTGGACATGCGCGAAGGCTCCGCCACGTACGGCGAGAAGTTCACCTGCGAGATCGGCCCGGACACCGCCGTGTTCGTCCCCCGCGGCGTGGCCAACGGCTTCCAGGCGCTCGAGGACGACACCACCTACATCTACCTGGTCAACCAGCGCTACTCCCCCGGCGGCGCGTTCTGCTCCTACAAGGAGATCGACTGGCCGCTCGAGCCCACCGAGCTGTCCGCCAAAGACCTCGAGCATCCCATGCTTATCGACGCCACAGCGCTGCCCCCACGCCGCATCCTCGTCACCGGCGCCAACGGCCAGCTCGGACGCGCCCTGCGCCAAATCTGGTCGGATACCGAAGCCCACTTCGTGGGCCACGACGAGTTCGACATCTGCTGCGCCGCCGACGCGGCGAAACGCGCCGGCATTGACTGGGCGGACTACTGGGCGATTGTGAACTGCGCCGCCTACAACGACGTCAACGGCGCGGAGGACGACCGGGCCGGGGCATGGAGGGTGAATGCGGCGGCACCGGCGGAGCTTGCGTCGATAAGCAATGAGGACGACCTCACGCTCGTCCATGTCTCCTCCGACTACATCTTCGACGGCAACGTCGAGGTGCACGACGAGGCTGAGGCGCCGTCGCCGCTGAGCGCGTACGGCGCGTCGAAGGCCGCCGGCGACACCGCCGCGCAGGTCGCGCGCAAGCACTACGTGGTGCGCACGAGCTGGGTGTTCGGCGACGGCCGCAACTTCATGTCCGTCATGGCCGACCTCGCGGCGAAAGGTGCGGCGCCGAAGGTGGTCTGCGACCAGCGCGGCCGCCCCACCTGGGCCGAGGACCTGGCCAAAGGCATCGCGCACCTGCTCGACACCGGTGCCGAGTACGGCGTGTACAACATCACCTCCGACGGCGACGCCGTCACCCGCGACGAGATCGCCATGGCCGTGTTCATCGCCGTCGGCGGCGACCCGGCGGACGTCCACCCCGTGACCACTGAGCAGTACGGCGCCGAATTCGGCGTTGAGGCGCCACGCCCCCGCGAATCCACCCTGGCGCTGGACAAAATCAAAGCCACAGGTTTCAACCCGACGAACTGGCGCGCGGCGCTGGCGCTGTATGTGGCGCTGCGGTAACTAGACTTCCCACTCATGAAGGGCATCATTCTCGCCGGCGGCTCGGGCACGCGCCTGTACCCGATCACCCAGGGCATCTCGAAGCAACTCATGCCCATCTACGACAAACCGATGATCTACTACCCGCTATCCACGCTGATCAGCGCGGGTATCAGGGAGATTTTGATCATCACCACCCCGGAGGACCGGCCGAACTTCGAGCGTTTGCTTGGCGACGGCTCACGCCTCGGCATCATGCTCCACTACGCCGAACAACCCCGCCCGGAGGGACTGGCGCAGGCGTTTTTGATCGGCGAGGAGTTCATCGGCGACGACTCGGTGGCGCTGGTGCTCGGCGACAACATCTTCGACGGCAGCGGCATCTCGGAGGCGCTCGGCCAGGTGCGCGACATCGACGGCGGGGCGATTTTCGCCTACGAGGTCTCGGACCCGCAGCGCTATGGCGTGGTCGAGTTTGACGCGGACGGCACCGCGCTGTCCATCGAGGAGAAACCGGAGGCTCCGAAGTCTAACTTCGCCGTGGTGGGGCTGTATTTCTACGACAACGATGTTGTGGACATTGCCAAATCCATCACCCCCTCGGCGCGGGGCGAGCTGGAGATCACCTCCGTCAACGAGGCCTACCTGCGCCGCGGCGACCTGAAGGTGCACCGCCTGCACCGGGGTGATGTGTGGCTGGACACCGGCACCATCGACTCCATGAGCGAGGCCAGCGCCTACGTGGAGGTGCTGCAAAAGCGCACCGGCACCGTCATCGGCTCACCGGAGGTGGCGGCGTACCGCGAGGGCTTCATCGACGCCACGCAGTTGGAGGCCCTGGGCGAGCAGGTGCTGAAATCCGGCTACGGCCGCTACCTCATCGACGCAGCAAGGGACTAACCATGGCCACGATTACCGCACTGGTGACCGTCTACCACGGCACCGACGAACACGACCTGGTCCGTGCCCTCGATTCGCTGGCGGCGCAGACGCGGCCTGCGGACGAGCTGGTCATTGTGGCGGACGGGCCGGTGTCGGAGGGGGTCCGGAGGGTCGTCGAGAAGCAAGATGCCCGGGTGATTCGGCTGCCTGAGAATGTCGGCGCGGGCCCGGCGTCGCAGGCTGGCCTTGCCACGATCGATTCCGACTACACCGCACGGCTGGACTCCGACGACGCCGCGAAACCGACACGCTTCGCCCGGCAGCTGGAGTATTTGGAGGCGCACCCGGAAGTTGGCGCGCTAGGCACCGCGGTCGAAGAATTCGCGGAAACCCCCGGCGACACCGGCAAGGTGCGCGCCCTGCCGGAAAACCCGCACGCGTACGCGAAGATGAACTCGCCGGTGAACAACCCCTCGGTGATGCTGCGCACCCGGGCGGTCAAGGAGGTCGGCGGCTACCGGGACGTGCACTTCATGGAGGACTACGACCTCTACGCGCGGCTGATCGCCGGCGGTTGGCACGTGCGCAACCTGCCGGAAGCGCTGACGGACTTCCAGGTCACCGACGCGCAGTTTTCCCGCCGCACCGGCCGCGAGATGCTCGCCGCGGAAGTGCAGATGCAGCGCAACCTGGTCGCCTACGGCCTTGTTTCGCGCCCGCGGGCGGCGTTCAACCTGGCGGCGCGCACCGCATACCGCGCGCTACCCACAGGTTTGCTCCGGCGCGTGTACGCCGCTTTGTTCCACCGTGGGGAGTAACCTAACGGGCGATATGAGCGGATTTTCAGACACTTGGCTGATCGTGCCTTGCTACAACGAGGGCACGGTCATCTTCGACGTGCTCACGAATGCGCGCGAGACGTTCCCCAACATCGTGGGTGTCAACGACGGGTCCGCCGACGACTCGGCCGCGCAGATCCGCGCCGCAGGCGCCCACCTGGTGGACCACCCGGTCAACCTGGGGCAGGGCGCGGCAATCCAGACCGGCGTGGAGTACGCCCGCGCCCAACCCGGCGCGAAATACTTTGTCACCTTCGACGCGGATGGCCAGCACCAGGTCAAAGACGTTATGCGGATGATCGAGCGGCTGCGCACAGAGCCGTTGGACATCATCGTGGGCACCCGGTTTGCCGGCCAGGAGAACTCACAAGTGCCGTGGATCAAGCGCGCGGTGTTGAAGACGGTGGTGATGCTGTCGCCGCGCACGAAGAAGCTCGGGCTCACGGACGCCCACAACGGGCTGCGAGCGTTCAACCGCAGGGTGGCCGAGGAGATGAACATCCGCATGAACGGGATGTCGCACGCCTCGGAGATCGTCTCCATGATTGACAAGCACGGCTGGCGCGTGGACGAGGAGCCGGTGGACATCCTTTACACGGAGTACTCGATGTCGAAGGGCCAGTCGCTGATCAACGGCGTGAACATCCTCGCCGACGGGCTCGTTGCAAGGAGGTTGCCATGATTCAAGCGTTGTTGCTGCTCGCTATCGTTGCGTTGGCCTGGTACTTCTTTGCTAATCGACGAAAAGCTAACGCCAAAGCCTGGGTAAAAATCGGCTTCGCCCTCATGATGGTGGCGGCGGTGTGGGCGATTGCCCGCCCCGACGATGTCACGGTGGTTGCCAACTGGCTGGGTGTGGCCCGCGGCACCGACCTGATGCTGTACGTGCTGGTGGTAGCGTTCTTCTTCGTCACCATCTCCACGTGGACGCGCTTCCGCGAGCAGGAGTTGCGCTACGCGCGCCTGGCCCGCGCCGTCGCGCTGCAGAACGCGCAGGCGCCGGACGCGGGCGACGCTAACCAGCAGCGCTAGAAACCGCGGCGGATCCACTCCTCCAGGTGCGGCGCCTCTGCGCCGATGGTGGTGTGGTCGCCGTGGCCGGTGCGCACCACCGTCTCCGCCGGCAGGTCCAGCACGGACTTCTGCAGGGAGTGGATGATGGTGTCGAAGGAGGAGAACGACCGCCCCGTCGCGCCCGGCCCGCCCTGGAACAGGGTGTCGCCGGAGAACAACTCACCGGCTTCTTCGGCGTAGATGACCACGGAGCCCGGTGAGTGGCCCGGGGTGGACATCACACGCAGGTCGGTGCCGGCGATGGTGAACGTGGCGCCGTCGAGAAGCTGGCGGTAGTGCGCGCCCGGGTTCTGGCGCTGCCACAAAAAGCCGTCGGTGGGGTGCAGGTACACCGGGGCGTCCACAAGCCGCGACAGCTCGGGCGCGGCGTCGACGTGGTCGGAGTGGCCGTGGGTGGCCAAAATGCCCTTCACGCGCCTGTTTCCCACCGCCTCAGCGATGGCTTCGGCGTTGTGGGCGGCGTCGATGATGTAGACCTCGGAGTCGTCGCCGACGATCCAGACGTTGTTGTCCACCTCCCACTCGCCGCCGTCGAGCTTGAACAGGCCGGAGGTGACGACGTTGTCGATGCGCATTTAGAACTCCACCACGCTTCGCAGCACGTCACCGCGCTTCATCTTCTCGAAGGATTCCTCGATGTCGCCGACGCCGATGCGCTCGGAGACGAACTCGCCCAGCGGGAAGCGGCCCTGCTTGTACAGCTCCACGTACGTGGGGAAGTCGCGCTCCGGCAGGCAGTCGCCGTACCAGGCCGGCTTGATGGAGCCTCCGCGGGCGTACAGATCGATCGCGGGGATGTCCACGTGGTCCGTCTGGTTGGGCACGCCGACCATGACCATGCGGCCGGCGAAATCGCGCGAGTAGAACGCCTGGCGCCAGGTGGGCTGGATACCCACCGCGTCGATGGCGACGTCGGCGCCGAAGCCGCCGGTGAGCTCGCGCACGGCCTCGATCACCTCGTCCTCGCTCATGTCCTTGGCGCAGATGGCGTGGGTGGCGCCGAACTTCTCGGTGGCAACGTCGCACTTTCGCTTATCGACGTCTACAGCCACCACCGTCGTCGCCCCCGCCAACGCCGCACCGGCCACAGCCGCAAGTCCGACGCCGCCGAGGCCGAAGACGACCACGGACTCGCCGCGCTGCACGTCGCCGGTGTTCACCGCGGCGCCGAGGCCGGCCATGATGCCGCAGCCGAGCAGGCCGGCCGCCGCCGGGTCGGCCTCCGGGTCGACCTTCGTGCACTGCTTTTCGTGCACGAGGGTCTTCTCTGCAAACGAGCCGATGCCGAGGGCGGGGGTGAGCGGAGTGCCGTCGTCAAGCGTCATGCTCTGCGAGGCGTTGTGGGTGTTGAAGCAGTTCTTCGTGTCGCCCTTGCGGCAGGCGCGGCACTCGCCGCACACCGCGCGCCAGTTCAGCACCACGAAGTCGCCTTCTTGGACGTGGGTGACGTCCTCGCCGATCGTTTCCACGACGCCGGCCGTCTCGTGCCCGAGGAGGAACGGGAACGCGTCCTCGATGTCGCCGTCGCGGTAGGCCAGGTCCGTGTGGCACACGCCGGTGGCCTGGACCTTGACCACGACGTCGTTGGGGCCGGGTTCGGGGATCACAATGTCCACGACCTCGACCGGGGCGCCCTTTTCGCGGGCGATTACGCCTTGAACAGTCTGTGTCATGTCCCCCAACACTACGAGCGGGCGATGACGTTTGCCACGTGCTCGTGTCCGCGCTGGTTAACGTGGATGGGCAGGTTGCCCGGGCCGCCGTAGAAGTCCACCAGGCCGGCCCACATGCGCGTGTTGTCGGGGGCGCACATGTTGTTGTTCCACGTGGAGGGTTTCAGGTCCAAAAACTCCACGCCGGCGGCGCGGGCGGTATCCACCTGCATCCACTGCGCGAGGTTCTCCCAGCGCTGCACGTCTTGGAAGCGGGTCCAATCGGAGGTGTTCGGGGCGATGTGGAACAGGCACACGCGGTCGCCGGCGGTGATCTTCGGGTAGCCCACGATCTGGATGCGCGCGTTCGGCGCGGCGGCGCGGATGCGGTTGATCTGCGGGACCATGTAGCGGGTGAAGTCGCGGCGGATGTCGGCATCCGGGCGCGAGGTGTTGTTGTACGTGTCGTTGAAGCCGACGGAGATGATCACGCGCGCGGTCGCTGGGGACAGGCCGCGGTCCGCGATCGCGCGGTCCACCTGCTGGAACAGGCCCGGGCCCTTGGAGATGGTCACCACGCCGGTGCAGGAGTAGTCGCGGGCGGCCAGGCCGAGCTTGGCGGCGGAGCGCTTGCCCCAGTTCGTCGGCGAGGTCGGGCACCAGGTGCCGTTGTCGGAGCGCCCGCGCGGGTCGAGCCCCAGCTTGCCTGCGGCCCACTGGCCCATGTTCGGGTCGGAGATGACAGAGTCGCCGAAGATGACCATGTTGCGGTCCTGCGCTTGCGCCGCCGGGGCGAGCGGGGCGAGAAGCGTGGCCGCCGCAACGAAGGCGGCGGCGATGCGGCGGGAAAATGACACGGCGAAATCCTTTCACAGGGGGAACTTGCGTAACAGTAGGCTACATTATCCACATGCGACCCACCCACCGTCCGCTGTTCCTACTCAAGTCTTTCGCCCGCTTCGTGCCCGCCGTTACACGTGCCGGCATCGTCAGCGCCGAAGGCGGCCCCCGCGCAGCCCTCGCGCTCGCGCCTAACCTCGCGCGCTACTGGTTCACCACCGCCCGCGAGGTCGAACAGGGTGCCGCTGCCGCACCGGACCGCATCGCACTTATCGACGACACCGGCGTGACCACCTACCGCCAACTCCGCGACGACTCGCGCACCCTGGCCAAATGGCTGCTCGCGCTACAAGACGAACGCGGCCTCGACGAACTGCGCATCGGTGTGATGGCCCGCAACGGCCGCGGCATCATCCTGCCGCTGGCCGCTAAAGGCTACGCCGGCGCCCATATCTTCCTGCTCAACATCGGCTCCTCGCCAGAGCAGCTCGCGGGCATCTTCGCCGAAAACAACATCAACGTCCTGTTCATCGACGACGAATTCGCCGACCGCCTCCCCGCCAACACCAACGGCATCGCCATCGTCCGCGCCCACGAAGACGGCGGCGAGGGGCTTTCGATTGGGCAGGTGGTCCGGATGGACGTCGATAGGCAACTGCCCCGCTGGCCGAAACACGGCAACCTCGTCCTGATGAGCTCCGGCACCACCGGCATCCCCAAAGGCATCGTGCGGCCCGAACCGCGCCTGCCGTTCGTCGTCGCCGGCTACCTCGAAGCCATCCCGTGGCGCGCGGGCGACACCGTGCAACTGACCGCCTCGATCTTCCACACCTGGGGCTGGTCCGCCCTGCAGGTCGCGCTGGCGACGCGCTCCACCATCGTCACCCGCCGCATCTTCGACCCGGAAGCCTGCTTCCGCGACATCCAGAAATACCGCTGCGACGGGCTGATTTCCTCGCCCATCTTCTTCAAACAGATGCTGGACGTGGAAGAAAGCTACGACACGTCCTCGCTGCGCTACCTCGCCTCCGCCGGCAACGCCGTCACCCCGTCGCTGCTGCGCCGCACCACCGAGCGCTTCGGCCCGATCCTGGCCAACATCTACGGCTCCACCGAACTCGCCCTCGCCGCGGCCGCCTCGCCCGAACAGATGCAGGCCGACCCCACCACCGTGGGCAAAATCCCGCCCGGCACGGTGCTCAAGCTTTACGACGACCAAGGGAACGAAGTCCGCCCCGGCCAAACCGGCCGCATCTTCCTGCACAACGAAACGGCGCTGCGCGGCTACACCAACCCGGCGACCGAGATGGTCGAGATCGACGGGCTGGTGGAAATGGGCGATTTGGGCTACCTCGACGACCGCGGGTATTTGCACGTGCAGTCGCGCAACGACGACATGATCATCGTCGGCGGCGAAAACGTCCACCCGCAATCCGTGGTGGAAGTGCTCGAGGACATGCCGGGAGTCGGCGAGGTGTACGCGCACGGCGTCGACGACGAGCAGATGTTCAAGCGCATCGCCGTGTGGGTGGTTCGCAGCGCCGACATCACCGCCGACGCGGTGCGCGACTGGGTGCGCGCCCACCTGGCCGACCACTCCATCCCCCGCGACGTGCACTTCGTCGACGAGCTGCCGCGCAACGCCGTCGGCAAGGTTGTGCCGCGGTTTTTGCCCGGTTTAGGGCAAAAAAATTGAGCCACCTGCGAGAATCGAACTCGCGACCTTCTCATTACGAGTGAGATGCTCTACCGACTGAGCTAAGGTGGCCGGGCATACAAAGATGCACCATCGCGAAAGTGTAGTGCAGCCGGGGAAAACTAAGAAACCGGCAGCTCAGGACACTTTGCAGGCGAGCCGGATCCGGCCCAGCATGCCGTTAAACGCCACCGCCGGCTGCACCTGCTGCGCCAGCCGCTCGCGGCACTGCGCGATGGCTTCCTGGCATTCCACCAGCCCGTCGGGGGTGGTGCGCTCCGCGATCTCGCGCGCCAGGCCCTCGTAGTCCGGGTGGATCAGGGCAAGCCCCGCGCCGGACTGGATGATCATCGCGTCGCGGTACACCCCCGCCAGATCCACCAGGACCAGGTC
Source organism: Corynebacterium sp. ACRPZ (assembly GCF_022346205.1). Lineage (NCBI taxonomy): Bacteria > Bacillati > Actinomycetota > Actinomycetes > Mycobacteriales > Corynebacteriaceae > Corynebacterium > Corynebacterium sp. ACRPZ. Next base: position 20,411 of record NZ_JAKRMR010000004.1, on the reverse strand, counting down.
GAACATGTCGCGCTTGCGGCGGGTGCCGCGTTTCTTCTGCTCCTCTTCGAGCGCTTTTATCGACGACGCAACGCCAACCAACGCCTTGCCCGCGCCTTTTCCTTTCGCGCCCATGCCGAGCGCGTTTTCCAGCTTCGCCCGCTCGGCTTCGTCCTCGGCCTTGTGGGCCTCCACGGCCTCCTTCTCCGCCGCCTTGACCAGCGCGCCGACGGCCTGGAACGCCTGCGCGCCGTGGAACACCAGCTCAGCCAGGTTGATCGCCATGGAGCGGCGCTGTTGCACCTTGTCCGAGCGCACCAGTAGCCGCGCGCGCCCCACGTGCCGCATCGTCGCCGCGGCGGCAAGGCGCGCGTCGCGCTCGGTCGCGCCCTCCTCCTCGACCAGGATGCGCACGACCTCGTCCTCCGTCGGCGCCGGCACGTACAGGTGGCGGCAGCGCGAGCGCAGCGTCTGCGAAAAGTCCTGCGGGTCCGCCGAGGGCGCGCACATGATGATCACGGTGTGCTCCGGCGGCTCCTCCACGGTCTTCAGCAACGCGTCGGCGGCGTCCGTGTTCAACCGGTCGGCGTTTTCGATGACGATGACGCGCCAGGCGGCGACCGTCGGCAGGCGGGCTGCTTGCGGCACGATCGTGCGCCGCACGTAATCCACCGGGATGTTCACCCGCTGCGGCACCACGTGCAGCAGATCAGTGTGCGTGCCTGCCAACGCCAACCGGCACGCCTCGCAGCGCCCGCACCCGACCTCCACCGGGTCCGTGCACATCAGCGCCGCCGCGAACGCCAACGCTGCCTGCGACCGGCCCGCTCCCGGAGGGCCGGTGAAAAGCCAGGCGTGGGTCATGGCGTAGCCGTCGCCAAGCCTTGCAGCCTTGGCCGCCGACATGATTGTCTCGCGCACCGCCGGAGTACCGGCAAGCCGCTCACTGACGCTACGGGTAGTCACGGATGATCACAGTACCCGCGCGCTAAGGTGATACACCATGGAAAGATTCTGGCGCGAGCTGCGGTGGCTCTGGGGCACGTCATGGCCCCTGTACGCCGCGACCGTGCTGGGAACCAACGTCATCGCCGCGATCGGCTGCATGCTGTTCGTGCGCTACCTCATCCCCATGCCGGAAGTGCGCGAACTCGGCCTCGGCGGGCAGCTCGGCGCCATCGGCGTGATCTACGCGGCAATCGCCGTGGTGCTGGGCGTGGTGGTCACGCTGTACCTGTTCCGGCCCGTGCTGGAATGGCAGCGCCACCCCGACGGGCACGACCCGAACATGGTGCGCCACCTGGTCATGCGGCTGCCGGTGCTGCAAACCATCATTGTGGTGGGCGTGTGGGGTATCGGCACCGCGATCGTCACTGTGGGGGCTTGGCGTGTCGACGTCCGCCTGGCCACCGTCGTCCTCGCCACCGCCGCGCTGACCACCTTCGTCACCGCCGTGCTGACCTACCTGCAGGCCGAGCGTCTCGTGCGCCCCATCGCCGCGTCCGCGCTGGCGCGCCGCTTCGAGGACTCCACGCTGCAGCCGCCGATCAAGTGGCAGCTCTACCTGACGTGGTTCACCACCTCCGCCGTGCCGATGGTGGGCGTGCTGCTTTTGACGGTGGCGCAGCGCTATGGCTACTTCTCCGGCAACGTCGGCGAACTCACCTCCGCGATCGTCGCGCTGATCACCGCCGGCATGGTCACCGGTTTCGTGGGCACCGCGCTGGTGATCATGAGTGTGGCCGACCCGATCAAGGAGCTGCAGGGCGCGATCAACCGCGTGCGCCGCGGCGAGCAGAACACGCAGGTGGACATTTACGACGGCTCCGAGATCGGCGTGTTGCAGGCCGGGTTCAACGAGATGATGAAGGGGCTGCGCGACCGCCAGCGCGTGCGCGACATCTTCGGCCAGTACGTCGGCGTGGAGGTGGCGCAGAAGGCGCTGGAGGAGATCCCGGAGCTCGGCGGCGAGGAGCGCAAGGTGGCGGTGCTGTTCATCGACGTCGTCGGCTCCACCACCTACGCCGTGGACCACACACCGGAGGAGGTTGTCGCTGCGCTGAACGACTTCTTCGACGTCGTTGTCGAGGTGGTGCACCGCAACAAGGGCGTGATTAACAAGTTCCAGGGCGATGCGGCCTTGGCCGTGTTCGGGGCGCCCGTTTCGCTTCACGACGCCGCTTCGCACGCCCTCCAAGCCGCCCGCGAACTCCAGCGGGATTTGGCCGGCCAAGAGCTGCGCGCTGGCATCGGTGTGGCGTCCGGGCACGTGGTGGCGGGCCACATCGGCGGCTCGGACCGCTTCGAGTACACCGTGATCGGCGACGCCGTCAACGCCGCGGCGCGCCTGACCGACATGGCGAAGGACACCCCGGGCCTGGTGCTGACCAACGCCGGAACCCTGCGCGCGGCGAACGAGGTGGAGCAGCAGCGCTGGACGCTGATGAAGTCCGTGGAGCTGCGCGGCCGCGGCAAGATGACGCAGCTGGCGCGCCCGGTGCGCTCCACCATGGCCGACCGCGCCTAGTTTCGGGCATGCCGATGTGCCCGCCCGGTGGGGCGGGTTTTCGGTGTGTGGTTAGTCGAAGAGCAGCTCCATGGCGCCTGGGGTGGTCATGGGGACGCGTGTGCCGTTGGGTGCGACCCAGTGGATGCGGGCGTTGGGGTTGTCGATGTAGCCGAACGGGCCTTGCCTGTTGTCGGCGTTGACCCCGTTGTGGAAGGGGCAGAGTTCGGCGAGGTTGTCCATGTTGGTCATTCCCCCGTAGCGCCAGGCATTGATGTGGTGGGTTTGGGTGGTCTCTGCGGAGTGTTTGCAGTCGGGAAACGCACATCGCGGGCAGAGCAGCTTCGACATGACCTTCTGCTTCGCGTTGGCGCAGCGCTCGGCGTAGTACAGGTTGACTGGTCCTTCTTGGGGGTGGAACGCGGCGACTTCGAGTATGTCGCCGAATTCGTGCTCCATGTACTCGGCCCCGGTCATGGTGGTGCCGTCGGTGCAGATCAGGGTGACCTCGTCTGCGTGGCCGGATTGGATGCGGGCCCAGTCGGCGATCGGCACCAGAATGATCGGCCGGAAGTTCGCCTTCGGCACGCCTTTGCCGTCGCGCAGGATCCCGATGAGGGTGTGGGCCATTTGGGCGGCGGCGGGGTCGTCTGCGTCGATGAGTTTGCGCAGCAGGTGCTCCAAATCTGCGAGGTCGCGCTCGTTGTAGGTCAGGATCATGGTGCGCATGCCGGCCTTGGAGCGGGAAAACTTGCACGAGGGTGGGGCGGGTTTGACGGGTTGTTTGATCAGCCGTTTGATCCGCTTGGTCAGTGCCCTGTAGGAGCCGCGGAGGCGCACCAGGTCTAAGCGGATGCGCCAGCGTTCGGCGGCGCCTTCGACGGCGAGCAGTTTCTTCTCGATGTGCACGAGCTGGTCGATAGGTAAGCCTTCCGCGGCGGCGAGGGCGTCGCGTTGTTTGCGGGTGAACTGGGTCGGCCCGTAATACGCGTGGTGCACCCGGGCCAGGTCGCGCACCCGGCCGGTGGACAGGCCGGCGGCCATGGCTACGTCGCGGTCGAAGTCGGCGAGCACGGCCACGCCTGCGGAAACAAAGTCAGTGAAGTTCATGGCCCAGAAGCTATGGCGGCATCGCAACCCCGACAAGACCCAAATCAAAATCTGTGGATAACCCCCGCCGATTGTTGACGCCGCAACACAGTTGTCCACAGGAACGCAAAACGCGGTGGCGCACGCACGCCACCGCGGTATACGCTGCCTACTTCTAGCGCTTGCGGGCCTTGACCACCCGCTTGGTGGTCTGCTTCGGGCGAGCAACCTTCTTCGCAGCTTTTTTGGCGGCCTTCTTGCTGGCCTTTTTGGTGGCCTTCTTCTTCGTGGCCTTCTTGCCTCCGCCCTCAGCCTCGCGGGCGCGGCGGGCGGACAGCAGCTCGTTGGCGCGCTGGTCCGTCATGGTTTCCGGGGTGTCGCCGCGCTGCAGGGACGCGTTGGTTTCGCCGTCGGTGACGTACGGGCCGAAGCGGCCGTCCTTGATGGTCATCGGCTTGCCGGAGACGTCGTTGTCGCCGAGCATCTTCAGCGGCGGCTTCGCGGCGGCGCGTCCGCGGCGCTTCGGCTCGGCGTAGATGCGGCGGGCCTCCTCCAGCGTGATGGAGAAGATCTGGTCCTCCGAAGCCAGCGAACGCGAGTCGGAGCCCTTCTTCAGGTACGGGCCGTAGCGGCCGTTCTGGGCGGTGATCATCTCGCCGTCCGCCGGGTCCTCGCCAACCTCGCGAGGCAGGGACAGCAACTGCATCGCCTCGTCGAAAGTGACGCTCGACGGCTCCATCGAGGAAAACAGGGACGCGGTGGCGGGCTTGAGCTGCTCGTCGACAAGCTGCGCCATGCGCTTTTCCTTCTGCGCCGCGGCCGTCTTGGTCTCCCAGTTCTTCGCGCGCTTGCCTTCTGCGGCGCGCTGGGCGTCCTCCTCGGCGCGCTCCGCGGCGATGACTTCCTCGGCGCGGGATTCGGCGGTGGCGCGCTCGTCGTCACGCACGAGCTCCGTGACGTACGGGCCGAAACGGCCCTCCTTCGCCACCACCGTGCGTCCGTTGGCGGGGTTGACGCCGAGTTCGCGGCCGGACTGCGGGGTGGCGAAGAGCTTCTCCGCCATCTCCAGGGTGATCTCGTCCGGGGTGGCGGATTCGGGCAGGTTGGCGCGCTGGTACTCGGGCTCGCCGTCCTTCTCGCCGATCACGCGCTCGATGTAGGGCCCGTAGCGTCCGACGCGGACGATGACGGGGCGGCCTTCGGCATCGTCGAAAAGCTTCAACGAGTTCGCGGCGCGCGCGTCGATGGACTCGAGGTTGTCCTCGATCATGTGCTTCAGCCCGCCGCGGCGCGCGAGTGCCTGCGCCATGGATTCGCGCGCGTCGGCGTCGCCGAAGTAGAAGCCGGACAGCCACTTGGTGCGGTCCTGGTTGCCGTGGGCGATTTCGTCGAGCTCGTCTTCCATGGACGAGGTGAAGTCGTAGTCCACGAGCGCGTCGAAGTTGTTCTCCAAAAGGCCCACCACGGAGAACGCGACCCACGACGGCACCAGGGCGTTGCCGCGGGCGACGACGTAGCCGCGGTCCTGGATGGTCTTGATGATCGACGCGTAGGTGGACGGACGCCCGATGCCGAGGTCTTCCATCTTCTTCACCAGCGAGGCTTCGGTGTAGCGCGCCGGCGGGTTGGTGGAGTGGCCGTCTGCCGTGACCTTATTGGTGGCCAGCTCGTCGCCCTTGGTCAGCTGCGGCAGGCGGGTTTCGTTGGCTTGGCGGTCGGAGTATGCGCGCAGCCAGCCGGGGAAGGTGACGGTGCGGCCGGTGGCGGCGAACTCGCACGCCTCGCCGGCGGCGTCACCCTGAACGGTGACTTTCATCGAGGTGCCGCGGGCGTCTTGCATCTGGGAGGCGACGGTGCGCGCCCAGATGAGTTCGTAGAGTTTGAACTCCTCGGCGTCCAACGATCCAGCCAGCTGTCCGGGGGTGGCGAAGCGTTCGCCGGCGGGGCGGATGGCTTCGTGGGCTTCCTGCGAGTTTTTCACCTTGCGGTCGTAGGTGCGCGGCGCATCCGTGACGTAATTGGCGCCGTACAGCTCGCGGGCGGCGGAGCGCGCGGCGTCGAGGCCCTGCTTGGACAGCGACGTGGAGTCTGTACGCATGTAGGTGATGTGGCCGTTTTCGTACAACCGTTGCGCGATGCGCATGGTGCGCGCGGAGGTGAAGTGCAGTTTGCGCCCGGCTTCTTGCTGCAGCGTGGAGGTCATAAACGGCGCGTACGGTTTGCGCGAGTAGGGCTTTTCCTCCACTGCGGTGACGTGCATGGGCGCGGTGCCCAGCGCGTCGGCAAGCGAGTGCGCCTTTTGCTTATCGACGACCACCGCCTCGCCCTTCAGCCGCCCGCGGTCATCGAAATCGCGGCCCTGGGCGATGCGCTTGCCGTCGAGCGCGACGAGCTTCGCGTCGAACGTCTCGTCCTTGTGCAGCTCCGCCACCAGATTCCAATATTCGGCAGAGATGAAGGCCATGCGTTCGCGCTCGCGCTCGACGATGACGCGGGTGGCCACGGACTGCACGCGCCCGGCGGACAGGCGCGGCATGACCTTCTTCCACAACACGGGCGAGACTTCGTAGCCGTAGAGGCGGTCGAGGATGCGGCGGGTCTCCTGGGCGTCGACGAGCGCCATGTCCAGCTCGCGGGTGTTTTCGGCGGCTTCGCGGATGGCGGATTCGGTGATCTCGTTGAACACCATGCGCTCCACCGGCACCTTGGGCTTGAGGGTTTCCAGCAGGTGCCAGGCAATGGCTTCGCCTTCGCGGTCGGGGTCTGTCGCGAGCAGGAGTTTGTCGGCCTGCTTGAGCTTGGATTTGAGGTCGGTGACCTTCTTTTTCTTGTCCGCGGAGACGACGTAGATGGGTGTGAAGCCGTCTTCGGGGTTGACGCCGAGTTTCGCCCACGCCTCCTTCTTGTACTTGGCGGGGATGTCGGCGGCGCGGCCGGGCAGGTCACGGATGTGGCCGACGGAGGCTTCCACAATAAAGTCGTCGCCCAGGTACTTCTGGATCTTCTTCGCCTTCGTCGCGGACTCCACGATCACCAGAGTCTTGCCGCCTTCAGCCACGTTGACTGACACCTCGCTTTGCACAGAGTTATTGCCTAACAGACAACTAGCACACGATTGTGCACCCGGGTAATAGGACTACACTGCTCGGGTGCCCCGGTGCCGTTTTGGCCGGGGGCGGAAAGGATGCGTCTACGTGGTCGATTCCCTCATCGATTTCCTGCACACGCTCATGGCGATGCCGGTGTTTTACCCGCTGGTGACGGTACTTATTGTCGCTGATGCGCTGGCGCCCGTGGTGCCGTCGGAGACGGTGCTGAACTTGGCGGGCGCGTTTTCCGCCTCCCGCGGGGTGCCGAGCGTGTGGGGCGTGATCGTTGCGGCGATCATCGGCGGGATCATCGGCGACAACATCTGCTTCGCGCTCGGCGGAAAGCTCATCGGCCGGGTGGAGGCGCTGGACCCGGAGTCGAAGGCGGGCCAGGCGATCCGGTGGGTGCGCCGGAACATGAACCGCGGCGCGGGCGCGACGCTTATCGTCGCGCGTTTCATTCCTTGGGCGCGCTGGGTGGCCACGATTGTGCTGGGGTCGGTGCGCTACAACTGGTTCAAGTTCGTCTTCTTCGACACCGTCGGCGTGATTCTGTGGGCGTTGTTGAGCGTCGGCGTCGGCTACCTGGGTGGGCGCATCTTGCAGGACTACCCGCTGTTGGCGATGCTTCTGGGCGTGGTGCTCGGCTCGACTGTCGGCTACTTGATTCAAAAGGGCCAGAACAAGCTGGCCGAGTGGCGTGATGTGCGCCAGGGCGTGAGTAACGTGTAAAAAACGGGGCTTCGAGCGAAGCCCCGTCGATAAGCAAGGAGTGCTTAGAGCGCGCGCACCTGCTGTGCCTGCGGCCCCTTGGCGCCCTCGCCGACCTCGAACTCGACCTGCTGGTTTTCTTCCAGGGTGCGGAAGCCGGAGCCCTGGATTTCGGAGTAGTGGACGAAGACGTCGGAGGAGCCGTCGTCCGGGGCGATGAAGCCGAAGCCCTTTTCGGCGTTGAACCACTTCACGGTACCGGTTGCCATGGTGAAACCTTTCAAAAATTTGCGTAGAGATGTCGTCCACCAGGGCCTAACGGGTCCTGGTGCCCGCGTGCACAATCCTCGCGAGCACCGCTTCGGGCGCACACAAAATCTGTGACCGCCACCTAGTGTGCCATGAAGTGCGGGCCTTAGCACTGGGAACTGGCATACTTCCCTGTGATTATGGTTTCCCCGTTCGGTACTGAGCTGCTCGGCGCGCTCAAGCGCCGCCACCCCGCGGCGACGATCACGCATGTCGAGCAGGTCCCCGCACGTCAGGCCCGCTTCAGCGAGTGGCCTGGGTGGGTGGAGCCGCGTTTGAAGCAATTGCTTATCGACGAAGGCTTCGCTTCCCCCTACCTCCACCAAGCCTTGTGCGCAGAGCACGCGTGGCGCGGCGAGGACGTGGTGGTGGCGACGGGGACGTCCTCCGGCAAGTCGTTGGGCTACCAGCTGCCGGTGCTGACCGCGCTGGCGCAGGATCCGACGGCGTGCGCGGTGTATCTGACGCCGACGAAAGCGCTGGGCTCGGACCAGCTGCAGGCCACGCTGCGGATGGTTAAGGGCGCGGGCTTGGAGGGCATCCACCCGGCGCCTTACGACGGGGACACGCCGACAGAGTCGCGCGCGGGCATTCGGGAGCACACGCGCTACGTGTTCACCAACCCGGACATGCTGCACGCCTCTGTGTTGGGCTCGCACGCGCGGTGGGCGCGGGTCTTGCGGCACTTGAAGTACGTGGTGGTGGACGAGTGCCACACCTACCGGGGCGTGTTCGGCGCGAACGTGGCTTTAGTGCTGCGGCGGCTGCTGCGCATCGCCGCCGCGTACGGGTCTTCCCCGACGCTGATCTACGCGTCGGCCACCGCGGCGGACCCGGCGGGGCAGGCCCGCCGGCTGAGCGGGCGCGAGGCTGTGGCCGTGACCGAGGACGCCGCCCCTTCCGGCGAGCGCACCATCGTGCTGTGGGAGCCCGGCTTCATCGAGGGCGCCGAGGGCGAGGGCGGCGCGCCGGTGCGCTACCCCGCCACCGCGGAGGCCGCTTCAGTGTCCGCGGAGCTGTTGCTGCAGGGCGCGCGGACGCTGACGTTCGTGCGGTCCCGGCGCGCCGCGGAGACGGTGGCGATGCGCACCCAGGAGCACCTGTCGACGGCGGGCCGCGCGGATATGGCCGAGCGCGTCGCGCCGTACCGGGCGGGGTATTTGGCGGAGGACCGCCGCGAGCTGGAGCGCCGCCTGGACAACGGTGAGCTGCTGGGGGTGGCGTCCACGAACGCGCTGGAGCTGGGCATCGACGTCGGCGGACTGGACGCGGTGGTGATGGCGGGGTTTCCGGGCACGGTGGCGTCGTTTCGCCAGCAGGCGGGGCGCGCGGGCCGTCGCGGGCAGAGCTCGGTGGCGGTGCTGGTGGCGCGCGACGAGCCGATGGACACCTACCTGGTCCACCACCCGGAAGCGCTTCTGGGTACACCGGTGGAGAATTCGGTGTTCGACCCGACTAACCCGTTCATTTTGCGCGGGCACGTGTACTGCGCCGCGGTGGAACGGCCGTTGAGCGAGGCGGACGTCGAGGCCTTCGGCGCGCGCGACGTGGTGGACGACCTGACCGCCGCGGGCCTTCTGCGCCGCCGGCCGGCCGGGTGGTTCGCGGTGCCGCAGTTAGACGGCGAGATCACGCCGGAGTCGGCGCACGCCTCGGTGTCGCTGCGCGGCGGTGTGGGCGAGCAGGTGATGATCGTGGACGTCACCGACGGTCGGCTGCTCGGCACCGTGGACGCGGCGCGCGCGATGAGCCAGGTGCACGACGGGGCGGTCTACATCCACCAAGGCGAGTACTTCGTGGTCCAGGCGCTGGACCTGGACGACTACGTCGCACTGGTGGCGCCTGAGCGGCCGGACTACTCCACGCAGGCGCGCTCGACGACGGACATCACGATCCTGGGCGAGGCCCACCAGCTGGTGAACCCCTCGCCGGGGCTGTGGGTGGCAAGCGTCGACGTGGAGGTCATCGACCGGGTCACCGGCTACGTGGTGCGGCTTGCCGACGGCACCGTCAGCGAACACATCCCCCTCGACCTGCCCGAGCAGCGCTTGGTCACCCGCGCGGTGGCGTACACCATCGACCCGATGGTGCTGGACGAACTGGGCATTACCGCCGGCGAGATCCCGGGCGCCCTGCACGCCGCCGAGCACGCCGCGATCGGGCTGCTGCCGCTGTTGGCCACGTGCGACCGCTGGGACATCGGGGGCGTGTCCACCGCGCTGCACCCGGACACGATGCTGCCCACGGTGTTCGTCTACGACGGCCACCCCGGCGGCGCGGGCTTCGCCGACGAGGGCTTCGCCCGCTTCCACGAGTGGATCGAGGCGACCTGGGAGACCGTGCGCTCCTGCGGCTGCGAGGACGGCTGCCCGTCGTGCGTGCAGTCGCCGAAGTGTGGCAACGGCAACCAGCCGCTGGACAAGCGCGCCGCGCTAAAACTGCTCGGCGCGCTGGTGACCATGACGGCTGGTGAAAAGCCACGCTAAGGCCCGGCGCGGGCGGCGGCCTCCGCACGGCGGCGGGTGGCTTCCACAACGACGTCGCCCGCTGTGATCTCGCAGGAGACCACGCGCGCGCCGTTGAGCTGCGCGGTGCGGTCCGCGGTGGCACAGGCGTCACCGCCCCGGTACATCGCGGTCGCGCCGGCCACGGCGGCCAGGTCCGCCGCGACCCGGGCCCGGTGCGTGTCGGAGGTGTGCACCCCGAGGGCCACCACCGCCAGCGCGAGCGACACGACTGACGTGATGATGCCGGTGGCGGTGATGGTGGCGGAGCCTTCGTCGGAAAGCAGACGCATCAGAATTCCACCGGGAACACGGCTGTGGCGCGCATGGTGCCGATCGGTGCCGGGACCGAGGCCGCCGCGGTGGCCAGGCCCGCGTTTTCGGTGACGGCAACGTCGCCGCGGGGCGCGGCGTAGTCCACCCCCAGCGCGTGGGCGCGAGCCGCGGCGCCCGCGATGTCCACCGCCGTGATGTAGGCGGCAACGGTGGCGATCCCGCCCACGATCGCGGCTGTGACCACCACGAGGGCCGACAGCGACAGCGCGGTTTCGATGGTGCTCATCAGCCCGGCGTGTTGCTCAGCGCGTCGGTGATGACGCTTTCGATGGCGTTAGTGACGGCGTCGCCGTTGACCACGAGGTAGAGCACGCCGGCAAGCGCCGCGGCCGCCAGACTTCCAAAGGCGTATTCGATGGTGGACATCCCCTGGTCAGAGCGCAATTTCTGGGCTCTGGAGGCAGCGTACAGGTAGGTAGCAGTGAGTGCGGAATTGAGGTGACGCATGGGAAAACTCCTTCTAGTTGATCAGTGAGGTGCCGAGGCTGATCACCGCGGGCGCGAGCCCGAGGACGAAAAACGCCGGCAGAAAAAACGCGGTGAGCGGGATGGCGATGAGCACGCCCGCGCGTTCCGCTTTGGCTTTGGCCCGGTCCCCCGCGCCCGCGCGCAGCTGGGCGGCGATGCGCCCGCAGCCTGCGGCCAGCGAGGTCCCGGAGGTGGCGGATAGGGCAACAAGCCCGGCGAGATCCTCACCACCTGGCAGGTGGCAGATCTCGGCCCAGGCGCGCTGGGGTTCGACCCCCAGCGCCGTCAGCGAGGCCACGGTGTGCCACGGGCTGCGTGTCCCGTGGGTGTCGGCGACCGCAGCCGCCGCGGTGGCGGCGGGCAGGCCCGCTGAGACGCATGCAGCGAACAGTTCGATGTCGCTGGCGCAGCGCTCCGGGTCGGCCCTTTCGGGACCGTCGCGGGGCGCCTTCGGGGTGGCTGCGGTGACGCGGCCGCCCGGGCCAGCCGGAGCGACAAACAGCGCCGCAGCGACGAGGAGTGCTGGAACAAGGCCGATCATGCGCTGGCCCCCTCGATGATGCGGCGCGAGACTGCCACGCCTGCGCACACCAGCGCGGTGCCCACCACCAACAGCGCCCCGCCGAGCCCGCCGCCGGTGAGAAACGCCAGCGGGTTCGCGCCCATCGCGGTGCCCATGAGCACCCCGGCAACAGGCAGCAGTGCGAGGACTGCGGCGGTGGTTTGCGGGCCGGCCAGGGCGGCGCGGGTGGCGTCGCGGTGTCGGTTGGTGTGGTCGATGTCGTCGCGGAGTGCGGCGACCAGCTTCGCCAGCGGCACCCCGCGCGAGGCCGACAGGGCCCACAGCGTGCCGAGGCGTGCAAGCTCCGGCACGTGTGTCTCCAGCGGCGCGCCGGAGCGGGCAAGTTGCGTCAGGCGGGCCGCTTCCGGTTGCAGCGGGGCCGGCGCCTGCTCGGCGGCACGCGCCAGCGCGTCCGGCATGGCGGCGCCTGCCTGCAGGTTGGTGGACACTGCCCCGAGGTACGTCGCGGCCGCCGCGCTGCGCCGCCGGGCGGCCCTGTCGTCGCGGCGGGCGCGCAGCACGTGCACCAGCGTCGCGCCGGCCATGGCCGCGGCGACCACGAGGCTGACGCGGCCGAACACCACCGCGCCGATGCCCGCAACCGCCACGGTGGCCGGGATAAGCCTGGGCGCGGGGCTTAGGGTGCGCTCGACCACCCGGTACGCGGGCGACGGCGCGGCGACGGCGACAGCGCAGGCGAGCAGAATCACGGTGATCATCGGGCGAGATCCTCGTAGCCATCCAGCTCGCCGCGATCGGCGTCCCAGACCACTCTCGCGCGCACCGGCTCGCCCTCGAGCACGCCGATCTGCTGCAGGTAGCGGGTGCCGTCGGTGCGGCGTTTGACCACCAGCACCACGTCGATGGCGGCGGCGAGCTGGGCATGCAGCCCGGCGCGGTCCATCCCGCCGAGTGCCGCGAGCGCCTCGAAGCGGGCGGGCACCTCCTCGATGGAGTTGGCGTGCAGGGTGCCGGCCCCGCCGTCGTGGCCGGTGTTTAACGCGGCGAGCAGGTCCACCACTTCCCCGCCGCGGATCTCGCCGACGACGATGCGGTCGGGGCGCATGCGCAGCGATTGGCGCACCAGGTCCGCGATGGTGATCGCGCCGGCGCCCTCGGCGTTGGCGCCGCGGCTGGTCAGGTTCACCACGTGCGGGTGGCCCGGGGTCAGCTCGAGTGTGTCCTCGATGGCCACGATGCGCTCGGCCGGGTCCACCTCCGCCAGCAGCGCGGACAGCAACGTGGTCTTGCCGGAGCCGGTGCCGCCGACCACCACGAATGCCTTTCGCTTTGCGACGATCCCCCGCACCAGCGCCGCCCTCTTTTCGTCAAGCGCGCCACGCGCCACCAGATCGTCGAGCGTGGCCGAGGCAGTGCGCAGCACGCGCAGGGAAATGCACGTGCCCGCCTGGGCGGTCGGGGCGAGCACGGCGTGGAAGCGCAGCAGGGTGCCGTCGTCGCGGGTGACGTGCCCGTCGCAGAACGGCTGCGCGTCGTCCAACCTGCGCCCGCAGCTCACGGCCAGGCGGGTGGCGAGCCGTCGCACGGAGGCCTCCGAGTCGAACGTCAACCCCGAGCGCTCCAGCCCCTGGCCGGTGTCCACGTACACCTCGTCCGGGGCGTTGACGCAGATGTCGGTCACGGCAGGATCCGCCAGGATGGCTTCTAGGGGGCCGGCGCCCGTGGTGTCGTCGCGAAGCTTGCGCATGATGTCGAGCACCCCGATGTCGCTGATCACCACCGCTTCTTCGCGGATGATCGCGGCGATGCGCGCCGGGTCGGGCTGAGCCGGCTCGTCGGCCAGGCGGCGCTTCACGCGGGCGAGCACCTCGTCCATCTAGGCCACCTCCCCCAGCACTGCCTCGGCGGCGCGGTTGAGCGTGCGCGGCAGCTTCGCCGGCAGGCCGGCCTGGTCCAGCTGCTTGGTCAACCCGCGGACCTGCTGCACCTGCGCGATCACGGACGCTTTCGCCGTGTCCTCCACCTGAGCGGGCTCCAGCGAGGCCCACTCGCTGTGCCGCAGCACCAGCGCGTTGGCCACCCCGGCGGCGTTGCACTCGGCGACGATCCGGGCGGCGGCAGCGGCCGCGCGCAGCTCGGGCCGCAGCATGACCACGGCGAGGTCGCAGCGGTCCGGCAACAACGCAAGCGGGGCGTCCACCACCGTCAGCCCCTCCGTGCCGGCGGCGTGCACCACGGCGTTGAGCTCATCCAATGTCAGCCGGAACGGGTCCGCCACGGTTGTTCGCGGAAACGTCAGCAGCGCGGTGCCGTCCTCGCCGGCGGGCAGCGCCCCGCGCAACTCCGCGCGCGAGACCGCCCCGCCGGCGGCGAAGTCGATCTCGCCCCAGCGCGCGCCGGGCGTGCTCTCTAGCCCCAGCAACAGGTCCAGGCCGCCGGAGAGCTGGTGGGCGTCCACCAGCGTGGCGTTGCCCGCCGCCCGGCACAGCGCCGCGGCGAGCACCGACGCGCCCGCCCCGCCGCACGCGCCGAGCACGGCGACGACCTTCCCACTCGCCGCCGACACAGCCGGGGCCAGCGCGAGCGCGCCGATGCTGCGCAGCACGTCCGCGGCCTGGGCGGGCAGGGCGAAGACGTCCTCGCGCGTCGCGGCCGGGGCGGTGTCCGCGACCACGGTGAACACGTTCGGTCCCCGTGTTTGGGTGCTTAAGGAGGGGGCCCGGAGGTCGTCGATAAGCAAGGCATGCGCCTTGGGAGCGTGGCGGGCGAGCTGGGTGTCGTCGGCGGCGTCGATGACCTTGCGACCTGTGGCGGCGGCGATGTGGATGGCTTCGGAGTGCAGCGCCGGGTCCGCGACCGCGACGACGATGGGGCCTGTGTTTGCGTGTGTCATGGCGGTAGCGTGCAACCGTGGCAACCCGGAAACAATGGGCAAAATTTTTTCTGTGGATAACCCACCCCTATTGCGGACGCTTCAACAATTCCGCTGTGGATAAGTCGCCCCACGCGTCACACTGGTTTCACAGGCCTTAGCTACGCATCCGTAGGGTTTGGGGTCTACACTGCAGGAGTATGTCTGCTAACAAGCCGGTGGCGGCCTTCTTCGACCTGGACAAGACGATCATTGCGACGTCGTCCGCGTTCGCCTTCGGCAAAGAATTCCTGAACAACGGGATGATCACCCGCCAGGAAGCCTGGGAGCTCTACCTCACCAAAGCCCAGTACATGCTGGTGGGCCAGTCCAGCCAGAAGATGGACTCCACCCGCGACGCGCTGGCGCAGATGGTCGCCGGCTGGGACGTCGCAGCCATCCAGCGCATCACCCGCGACACTCTGCGCGAGGTGGTCGCCCCCGCTATTTACGCCGAGGCGCGCCAGCTTATCGACGACCACAGGAACGCCGGCCACCACGTCATCATCATCTCGGCCTCGGCTGCGATCCTGGTGGAGCCGATCGCCGACGAACTCGGAGTGGACACCGTGGTCGCCACCGAAATGGCCGTGGAAAACGGCAAGCTCACCGGCGAAATCACCCGCTACCTCAAAGGCGACGCGAAGGCCGAGGCGGTGCGACAGTTCGCCGCCGAGCACGACTTCGACCTGGACCACAGCTACGCCTACTCCGACTCGGCCACCGACATCCCCATGCTGGAGCTGGTGGGCAACCCGGTGGCCGTGAACCCGGACCGGGCGCTGAAGAAACACGCGCTGGCCAACGGCTGGCAGGCCCGCACCTTCAAAAACCCGGAGCCGCTGTTCCAGATGCCGAACGCGCGCGAAGTGGGCATCGGCGCGGGCGTGATCGCTGGCGTGACCGCCCTGGCAGTCGCCGGTGTCCTCATCGCCCGCGCCATGGGCGGCGGCAAGGACGACAAGCGCTCGGCGTAAAACCGCGTGACTTTTCTACCCCGATTCGGGCAAATACCTCCATACATCGCTAACATCGTGTGAAGAATTTCCAGGCACCTTCCCGGGTGCCGTATAAAAGCCACCCAGGAAGGTGAACTACAAGTGAGCAACGAAGGCCTCTACACCAGCGGCTCCACCGCCGTGAACGCCAAGGTGGACTCCATCCCGCTGCGCGACACCTACGCCACCCAGCCGGGCAACGACTCCATCGGCACCCTGATCTCCAACGCGTCCCAGCAGGTCTCCACCCTGGTCCGCGGCGAGATCGAGCTGGCCAAGGCCGAGGTCGTCGGCGAGGTGAAGAAGGGCGCCATGGGCGGCGGCCTGTTCGCCGTGGCCGGCGTGATCGCGCTGTACTCCTCCTTCTTCCTCTTCTTCGCCATCGCGGAGATGCTCGCGTCCTGGATGCACCGCGGCTGGGCGTTCCTGATTGTCTTCCTGGTCATGCTGGCGCTGGCTGGCCTGCTCGCCTTCATCGGCTTCAAGAAGATCAAGAAGATCAAGGCGCCGGAGAAGACCATCGAGTCCGTCAACGAGCTGAAGAACCTCAAGCCGGGCCAGGCGCAGAAGAACCTGGCCAAGGACGAGGCTGGCCTCTACACCTCCTCCGGCACGGGCTCCTCGCTGCCGCGCACCGGCTCCACCGCCGTTAACCGCTAACGCACGCTTGCGTATCCGCGGGGCGCGTTAAGCTCCGCACATCCCCTACGCGCTGCTGCACCTGGTGTGCAGTCAGCGCGTATCCCGTTTCTGAGGTGTCCAGGGACGCCCCGAAGATCATTCCCGCGACTTCGCCTCCCGGGGTGAGCAGCGGCCCGCCGGAGTTGCCCTGGCGGATGTTGCCGCGGATGGTGTACGCCTCGCGCTCCACGCGCCCGGTGGTGTAGATGTCCGGGCCCGCGATTTCCAGCTTGCCGCGGATGCGCACCGGCGCCGCCTCGAACGGGCCGGACTTGGGGTAGCCCATCACCACGGCGCTGTCGCTGACCGCCAGCTCGTCTTCGGCCCAGCGCAGCTCCGGCAGGCCCAGTTCCTCGGCGCGCAGCACCGCGATGTCGGTGTCCGGGTCAAACAGCACCACCTGCGCGGGCTTGACTCCCACCACAGTGTCCAGGGCCACCCGTTCGGTGCCGGCCACCACGTGCGCGTTGGTGAGCACGTAGCCGTCCTCGATGACGAAACCGGTGCCCATCAGGCGCCGCCGGCAGGTTTCCGCGTCCCCCATCACGTGCACCACGCTGGGGCGAAGCTTCTCGACGACCTCCGGCTCCACCACGGACCCATCCGGCGCCGCTACCTGCGCCCCGCCCAGCGAATGGAAGGGGGAGACCAACGGCGGCAGCCCGGATTCGTCGAGAAGCGCGGCGAACCTCGCCGGCAGCTTCGAGGCGGACTCGGGCGCGGCGGCGTTGATGGTGCCGAAGACGCGGGAGGAGCGGATGCCGTCGCCGATCTCGCCCGGCACCGAGGCCGCCAGCGGGATGGAGATGAACCACAGCACCGCAGCCACCGCCACCGATTGGAACGTCGCGCCGAGCGCGGAATCCAGCACGCGGCGGCCCCGGGAGCGCACACGCCCGCGCAGGCTGGCGCCGACGGTGACGCCGACCAGGTTGCCCAGGCCCACAAACAGCACGACCAGGGCGATGAGCAGCACAATGCGCACCGTCTGGGACTCCGACAAGTCCAGGACGAACGGTGCCAGCGCAAGCCCGATGACCAGGCCCGCCACCACGCCGATTGCGGAAAGCACCGCGGAGAGCGCCCCCTGGCGCCAGCCGCTGATGCAGGCGGCGACGACGGCGAGCGCGAGCAGGACGTCGATAACCAGGTGCATTCCGGTGATGTTACCGCTCACGGTTGGCAGAACGCGCCAGCGCAGCCCGCAAGTCGCCAGGCTTTTCGTCCCAGGGCCGCACCCAGCCGCCCAGCTTCAGCACCACGGCGAGCAGCACGCCGGTAAAGCCCCACACCAGAAACTCGCCTGCCCAAAACGCCGGCCCCGACCATTCCTTGATGCCCAGCATCGCCCGGTTTCGCGGATCCACCAGCTCGCGCACCGGCACGAAAAACACCGCGTCCGTCTCCTCCTTGCTGGCCGGGTAGACCTCCCCCGGCTCCGGGGTGAACGCCACCACGGGGCGCACGCGCCGGTTGCTTCCGCCGGTGGTCGCCGCGGCCAGCATGGCCAGCGGGATCACCCGGTCCGGGTCCAGGCCGGTTTCCTCCCACGCCTCGCGCAGCGCGGCGTTCACCGGGCCGCCGTCATCGGGGTCAATGTGGCCGCCGGGAAAGGCCATCTGCCCGGAGTGGCTGCGCATGCGCGGGGTGCGGTGGGTAATCAGCACCCGTGCGTCTTCTGGCAGCTCGGTGGCGCGCGGGTCGCCGGCGAACAGGATTAGCACCGCGGCTTGATCCGCGCCGTCTTGTTGCAGCACGCGGGGCGACAGGAGCCTGCGTGGGATCTCTGCCCCGCCATCCGCGATGGCCTCTAGCAGGGGTTTGAGCCACAGCGGCGCACGGTCCGGGCGCAGCGGGGCATCCATCTACAACGCCCCCTCGACAGCTGCGGCGAGCTCTTCAGCCGAGGTGAATTCCCTGGCAAACACCGCCACCTGATCGCCGCCGCGCAGCACCACCGTCACCGGCACCACCGGCGGCAGCCCCTGCTCGGCGGCGAAGGCGCCCGAGTCGTCCTGGTAGCTGGGCAGGCCCACCCCGACATCCTCCAGCAGTGCCGCGCCATTGCCCGCGTTTTGGTCCGCGTGCACGCCCACCACCGTGTATTCCGGGTGCGTGCGCGCGAACTCCTCCACTGCCGGCAGCTCCGCGCGGCACGGCTGGCACCACCAGGCCCACACGTTGACCACGGTGATCTCCTTGGCCTCGCCGGCCACGTCCCCGCCCAGGCACGGCAGGTCCAGCCCAGCCGGGCAGTCCGGCCGTTGAGGCACCTGCTTCTCGACGGCCACAGGGTCCCCCGTTGGTTGATCGTCGACAAGCAAACTGCGCGCGCCCGCCACCACGAGCAGGGTCACCGCGACGATGACCGCAACACTCACCCAGATCGCGCGCTTCATGCAAGCCCCAGGATGTGGTCGCGCTCCGGGCCCGTGACCAGGTCCGAGGCCGCCTCCGGATCGGTGGGGCCGGCGCCGAAGCTCGGGCAGTCGAACGCGATCGGGCACACGCCGCACGCCGGTTTGCGGGCGTGGCAGATACGGCGGCCGTGGAAGATGATGCGGTGGGAGAACATGGTCCACTCGCGGCGCTCGATGAGCCCGGCGATGGCGTGCTCGATCTTCACCGGATCCGTTTCCTCGGTGAGCATGAGGCGCTTGACCAGCCGCTGAAAGTGCGTGTCCACCGTCAGCCCCGGCATGCCGAACGCGTTGCCGCGCACCACGTGCGCCGTCTTGCGGCCCACGCCCGGAAGCGTCACCAGATCCTCGAGTTTGGTGGGCACTTCCCCGCCGAAATCCGCCACCAGCTTCTGGCCTAAACCGATGAGGTTTTTCGCCTTCGAGCGGTAGAAACCGGTGGAACGGATAAGCTCCTCCACCTCGGTTTGATCGGCTTCCGCGTACGCGTGGGCGGTGGGGTACTTGGCAAACAACGCCGGGGTGACCATGTTGACGCGCACGTCCGTGGTCTGCGCCGAAAGCACCGTCGCCACTAGCAGCTCCAGCGGGTTGGAAAAGTCCAGCTCAGCGTGCGCGTCCGGGAACGTCTCCGCCAGCGTGCGGTTGATCCGGCGGGCCCTCCTCGTGCGGCCGATGTCCGTCTCCGCCCCCTTCGCCGCCGGATGGGATCCGGGGCGGCGGTGTTTTTTCGGCGTGGTGGAGGACATGACCGACATGCTAGTTATGCGTGGCGTAAAATGACACCTATGAATGTGATTCTCGTGCTGCTGATCCCGGTAGTGCTCGGAGCGTTCCCGCTGGCGATGGAGCGGCTCGAGGCGCGCGTGGTGGATTAACACCAACTTGGCCAACCACCTGACCAAGACCGCGCATGGGTGGTAAAGTGCAAAACGCACTGTGACGGCTGCCAAAAAGTTACGCGAAAGTGACTGCAACCACTGCCCCCTGGCCGTCCCAACCGAGGAGGATTCATGGAAGGCGTACAGGACACACTCGCCCGCGCCGGCATTTTCCAGGGCGTGGACCCGGAAGCAGTAGCCGCGCTAATCAACGAGATGGACACGGTGACCTTCCCCAAAGGCACCACCATCTTCGACGAAGGCGAACCCGGCGACCGCCTCTACATCATCGTCGACGGCAAAATTAAGCTCGCCCGCCACGCCCCGGACGGCCGCGAGAACCTGCTGTCCGTGATGGGCCCGTCGGACATGTTCGGCGAGCTGTCTATCTTCGACCCGGGTCCACGCACCTCCTCCGCAGTGTGCGTCACCGAAGTCACCTGCGCCACCATGGACTCCACCATGCTGCGCACCTGGATCGACACCCACCCGGAGATCTCCCAGCAGCTCCTCCGCGTACTGGCCCGCCGCCTGCGCCGCACAAACGCGTCGCTTGCGGACCTCATCTTCACCGACGTGCCCGGCCGCGTGGCCAAGACGCTGCTGCAGCTGGCCAACCGCTTCGGCACCCACGAAGGCGGCGCCCTGCGCGTCAACCACGACCTGACGCAGGAAGAGATCGCCCAGCTCGTCGGCGCCTCCCGCGAGACGGTGAACAAGGCGCTGGCCACCTTCGCCCACCGCGGCTGGATCCGCCTCGAGGGCAAGAGCGTGCTCATAGTCGACACCGAGCACCTCGCCCGCCGCGCCCGCTAGCGCGCCCCCGTTTGCACAAATCGACAACGCTCCGGCATTTCCCCAGGTGGGAGAAGCCGGAGCGTTGGCGTCGCTTTGTGTCAAGTGGTTGTGAACAGTTTCTGGTTCAGGCGACGGTAAGTGTGGGTGATTGTGGGCGGGTTTTGGTGGTTGTGCGGATGATGGTGACCTCTTTGGGTAGTCCGGTCGG
>NZ_JAKRMR010000049.1:0-519 GCF_022346205.1 Corynebacterium sp. ACRPZ | reverse complement strand
CGACAGTGCGGCCAACGAGCTGGTGCGGCACGGAGTACCGCACGCTAGCTACGGTGATGTGGAAATCCGGGGCGACCTTGGCGCGTTTCCACTCGGTGCGCTGCCACGGGGTATCGGGAAGTGCTGTCAACAGGTGTCTTTCATGCGCATCGAAAATGTCTTTGCGGCTTGACTGCTGGTGACGAAACGGTACCGCCTGGTTGATCTGGTCAACCAACTGCCTAATGCGTGTGTTGAGTTCGTCAAGGTCGACGCACTGGTGGCCATCGAGTGCGTGGATGACCTTGTGGGTGACGATCTTGACTGCGGCTTCGACATTCGCTTTGTCTTTCGGCCGTCTCGACCTCGTGGGCAGTGCTGCGGTGTTGTAATGCTCCAAAAACTGCTCGTAGGTGTCATTGACCTTGCGGTTTCGATCCGCCGCGCTGATCGCGTTCGACGCAGTCGAGGCATTATCCGGCACCACAACCTCAGGCACGCCCCCGAAGTAGGCGAACGCGTGGTGGTGGGCATCAAGCC
>NZ_JAKRMR010000048.1:0-551 GCF_022346205.1 Corynebacterium sp. ACRPZ | reverse complement strand
ACAAGCAGCTTCATCACCGCCCGGTAATCCGTCATCAGCGGACTCCTTCCGGTAACCGGCTACACCCCTGTGGTGCAACCACCCGAAAGCATCACCCGCCACCGCAAACCCCGCTACCGGAAACCCACTAAACCGCTACCCGAAAGTCACCACACCGCTACCAACTAGCCGGTCGCAACACAGCGGCGCCGCCAACAATGGGTGGACACCAACGAGCCTTCCCCTGGAACAGGTTTGTAACTGGCGGTCTCGTAAAACCTGACATCTGCGTTGCGCGACCTGGGGAAACAACGAGCCAAAACCAGCCGCTCGTCAACTTCTACGACACCACCCCGGCCCGCCGACGCCCTTGCGGACATCCGCAGTGCGGACAACAAAGACGACCCCAACAATGGGCGCGCCCTCAGGGTGTGTAAAACCCGGCGACACCCCCTCTCTGTCAGGCTGGTTGTGAACAACGATCCGTAGGAGGTTTTGTTCATGACTTTGCTCGATGTTCCAGTGTTGATCCCGGAGCCGGACGTGCTGTCCGAGGCAGCTTCGGTCGGTGG
>NZ_JAKRMR010000047.1:0-600 GCF_022346205.1 Corynebacterium sp. ACRPZ | reverse complement strand
TTGGTCCTTCGAGGGTGATGATTTCGGCGCCGGCGATGAGTCGGTTGAGGATGGACTCGGCGATGACGGCGTCCGGGATGGATCTGTACCAGTCTTGCGGGGTGAACTGTGAGGTCACGATTGTTGATCGGTTGCCTTCTCGTTCGGAGAGAATGTTGAAGAGCAGGTGCGCGGTGGCGGCGTCGACTGGGGTGGTGAGGAAGTCGTCGAGGACTAACACATCGACGTTGATCAACTCGCGGGTGAGTTTGAGCCGGGCTGGGTCGTCAAGCGGCATCACTGCGAAGTGCGCGGCGAGCATGTCGGTGCGGTAGAACCTGGCGGAGTAGTCGTTGCGGCATGCTGCGGTGATCAGTGCTTGGGCGAGGTAGGTTTTGCCGACTGAGGATTTGCCCAGGATGACAATGTTTTGGCCCAGGTGGCACCATTGTCCGTGAGCGAGTCGGCTGACTTGTTCTGGGTTGATGTTGCGGTCAGGCGCGTAGACGACGTCTTCGAGGCAGGCATCGGGGTTTGGCGATCGTGATGCCTTGAGCAGTTTGTTGATGCGGCGTTCGCGTCTGGCCGCGACTTCTTTGTCGAGTGCGTAGAGCACCTTTT
>NZ_JAKRMR010000046.1:0-606 GCF_022346205.1 Corynebacterium sp. ACRPZ | reverse complement strand
AGTGTTCAGCCATGGACGCACCTCGGCGCGCAACCGCGGCAGCTGCAGCCACGCTCGCTGCGGCGACGCTCGCCGGCTGCTCGGCCGGTCACACCGCCACCAACGCCGCGAAACTCAGCGCGACGGACGTGGTCATCGGCACGCAGGGCGCGCCTGCGGGGTTGGATTTCACCACGATCGGTGGTGCGGCGGCACCGCAGGCGCTGATGCAGAACGTCTACGAGACGCTGGTGCGTATCGACGACACCGGCACCCCGCAGCCGCACCTCGCCGAGTCGTGGGAGATCTCCGATGACGGGACCGTCTACACCTTCCACCTCCGCGAAGGCGTGACGTTTTCCGACGGTACCGAGTTCAGCGCGCACACCGCCGCCTTTTCCATCGACTACGTGCAAACCGCGTAGACGAACGGGCTGAAAAAGCAGATGGACCCGGTCAAACAGGACACCGCGCTCGACGACTCCACACTCGAGGTCACGCTGCATCAACCCTCGTCGTCGTGGTTGTGGTCGATGGGCACGCTGACCGGTGCGATGATGGCGCCCGCGAGCGTCGCAAAGCTAGCGGATGATCCGATTGGGACCGGGCCGTACACGGTGCGCGCGT
>NZ_JAKRMR010000045.1:0-659 GCF_022346205.1 Corynebacterium sp. ACRPZ | reverse complement strand
GTGACGGTACCTGGAGAAGAAGCACCGGCTAACTACGTGCCAGCAGCCGCGGTAATACGTAGGGTGCGAGCGTTGTCCGGAATTACTGGGCGTAAAGAGCTCGTAGGTGGTTTGTCGCGTCGTTTGTGTAAGCCCGCAGCTTAACTGCGGGACTGCAGGCGATACGGGCATAACTTGAGTGCTGTAGGGGAGACTGGAATTCCTGGTGTAGCGGTGGAATGCGCAGATATCAGGAGGAACACCGATGGCGAAGGCAGGTCTCTGGGCAGTAACTGACGCTGAGGAGCGAAAGCATGGGTAGCGAACAGGATTAGATACCCTGGTAGTCCATGCCGTAAACGGTGGGCGCTAGGTGTGAGTCCCTTCCACGGGGTTCGTGCCGTAGCTAACGCATTAAGCGCCCCGCCTGGGGAGTACGGCCGCAAGGCTAAAACTCAAAGGAATTGACGGGGGCCCGCACAAGCGGCGGAGCATGTGGATTAATTCGATGCAACGCGAAGAACCTTACCTGGGCTTGACATACACCAGACCGGGCCAGAGATGGTCTTTCCCTTTGTGGTTGGTGTACAGGTGGTGCATGGTTGTCGTCAGCTCGTGTCGTGAGATGTTGGGTTAAGTCCCGCAACGAGCGCAACCCTTGTCTTATGTTGCCAGCACGT
>NZ_JAKRMR010000043.1:0-678 GCF_022346205.1 Corynebacterium sp. ACRPZ | reverse complement strand
CGCTGATCGCGTTCGACGCAGTCGAGGCATTATCCGGCACCACAACCTCAGGCACGCCCCCGAAGTAGGCGAACGCGTGGTGGTGGGCATCAAGCCAGGAATGCTGGCGCTCATCCGGACATGCGAGGGCAAAAATCATCCCTGAATACGGCATTGAGGCAACAAATACGCTGACCTTCACCCCCGGCGCGCCATAAGGGTCTAACAGGCGCATCTTGGTGCCTGCCCAATCCACCTGCATGGTGTGCCCCGGAGTGTGGGTGATGCGTGCGGTCAAACCGGCCGCATCGACATGGGACGCCACCAACTGGCGAAACCGGTCGTAGCTGTAATGGAGCTGGCCGGGTAAAGCAGGTGTGGTGGTGTAGCGCGCCCACAGCACTTGCAGTGTCTGCTTGTTACGCCCCGTGCGGGCTTTGACCACCGCATCAAAATCGATAGGGACGAATTCGCCCTGGCCGGTGCTTCGCCCATCGACGAATAACTCGTCGAGCTCATCATCCGTCAACGCCAAAACCTGGTCGACGGTGCGAATCCCAAGGGATCGAAGCACCTGATTCGACCGGGAAATCGCGCGGTGCGAGCACCCGAGCTGTTGTTCAATCTGGCGGTACGAACGCTGCTGCACAAGCAGCTTCATCACCGCCCGGTAATCCGTCATCAGCGGACTCCTTCCGG
>NZ_JAKRMR010000042.1:0-696 GCF_022346205.1 Corynebacterium sp. ACRPZ | reverse complement strand
GACTGGTACAGATCCATCCCGGACGCCGTCATCGC
Source organism: Corynebacterium sp. ACRPZ (assembly GCF_022346205.1). NCBI lineage: Bacteria > Bacillati > Actinomycetota > Actinomycetes > Mycobacteriales > Corynebacteriaceae > Corynebacterium > Corynebacterium sp. ACRPZ. The sequence goes on along the minus strand of NZ_JAKRMR010000042.1, from coordinate 661 downwards.
CGAGTCCATCCTCAACCGACTCATCGCCGGCGCCGAAATCATCACCCTCGAAGGACCAAACATGAGACTGGAAGCTAACCAGTAACCCCACAAAACGCTTGAGTGGAGACCGCTACCGGATCCCCACTCAAGCGCTACCACGAACTCACCACACCGCTACCATTTCGATCTTCTAAACACGCTGTTGTCCGCAATGCGGAATCCGCACGATGAATCTCGTGGGTGTCCACCAATGATGGGCACAGGCCTAGTTGTCCGCAATGCGGAGTTGGTGCACACCCCAGCCCCGTTGTTTATTCCGCACTAGCGGGTTGCCGTTTGTAGAAGTCGTCGGGTCTGGTTGCGTTTGTGCAGGTGGGTGAGTGGGCTGGGTGGTGGTTTCGACGAGTTTTACAATTCATGGGTGGCCACCCATTGTTGGAGTGTCTGTTTTGTCCGCAATGCGGACACCGTCACTGGCGCCACCCCCGGCAGGCAGTGGGGGTGCGAATACACGCATAGAAAAGCACCCGCCACACAAATGGTTGTGTGGCGGGTGCTTGTGTGTGAAGTTGTTGGGTCGGCGGTAACCTACTCTCCCACTCCCTCCCGGGGGCAGTACCATCGGCGCGGGCGGGCTTAGCTTCCGGGTTCGGAATGGGACCGGGCGTTTCCCCGCCGC
>NZ_JAKRMR010000041.1:0-709 GCF_022346205.1 Corynebacterium sp. ACRPZ | reverse complement strand
CTCATGCACCAAACAGGAGGTGATCATGGCAACCACCACCAGCTAACCGCCTAACAAAAACCCCGAACTTCATACCGAGCCGAAAGCACAAACGGCTACACCACTACACAGGACTTGACCTAGTTGGCGGCACCGCCGTTGTCCGCAATGCGGAGTTTGGTGCCAATGATGGGTGCGGGTGTGGTTGTCCGCAATGCGGCGTCCGCAAGGGCGCCGGCAGAGGTGTCTCGCAGAAGTTGACGAGCGGCCGGTTTTCACCCCGTGTTTCTCCAGGTTGCAAAACGCTGTTGTCAGCTTTTACGAAACCCCGCCTACCGGACGGCAGGTCCGTTGGTGTCCACCCATTGTTGGCGGTGTCGCTGGTGTCCGCAATGCGAAGTTTGCTCGGGTACGGAAATTCGTGGGTTCCCGCCAATGATGGGTGCGGGCGGGGTTGTCCGCAATGCGTAAGTCCGCACGACACCGGGTGCTTGTGGGTGCACACCAATTGTTGGTGTCGGTCGTGTTGTCCGCAATGCGCAACCCCGCAAACATGCAACACCAAAAGAAGGCACCCGCCACACAAATGGTTGTGTGGCGGGTGCTTGTTGTGTGAAGTTGTTGGGTCGGCGGTAACCTACTCTCCCACTCCCTCCCGGGGGCAGTACCATCGGCGCGGGCGGGCTTAGCTTCCGGGTTCGGAATGGGACCGGGCGTTTCCCCGCCGCCA
>NZ_JAKRMR010000040.1:0-745 GCF_022346205.1 Corynebacterium sp. ACRPZ | reverse complement strand
AGGTCAAGTCCTGTGTAGTGGTGTAGCCGTTTGTGCTTTCGGCTCGGTATGAAGTTCGGGGTTTTTGTTAGGCGGTTAGCTGGTGGTGGTTGCCATGATCACCTCCTGTTTGGTGCATGAGGTGTTTGGTCTGTTCGAGTGCGGACAGTGACATGTAGCGTTTTTGCTGGATCCAATCGTCGTGCTGCTCTGCGAGGACCGCGCCGACAAGCCGGATGATCGATTCGCGGTTCGGGAAGATACCCACGACATCGGTGCGCCGGCGGATTTCCCGGTTTAGCCGCTCGGTGGGGTTGTTTGACCACACCTTCGTCCAGACTGGTTTCGGGGCTGCGGTAAACGCCAACACCTCATCGAGCGATTCCTCCAGATAGGCCGCAACCTGGGGGAACTTCGGCTCCAACAGGTCAACGACTTCGCGGGCTTGAGCCCAAGTGGATTGGGCGTCGGGTTGTTGGAAGATCGTCTGGAACATCGCAGAGACCATCGGCCACTGGGTTTTCGGGACTTTTTCGTAGAGGTTTTTCGCGAAGTGGGTGCGGCACCGCTGCCACGACGCGTCAGGCAGCACCTCGGAAATTGCGTGCTGGATGCCCTCATGGGCGTCACTGGTGATCAGGAAGACCCCGCGAAGCCCGCGGGCTTTTAGGTCTTGGAAGAAGCCTTTCCACGATGCGTTGGATTCCGCGGTGGCGACGTGCATGCCGAGCATTTCGCGGTACCCGTCGGCGTTGACCCCGGTGGC